>JBQCJC010000559.1:0-3264 GCA_051953135.1 Thermoanaerobaculia bacterium
CGCCGCTGTCAGCTCATCTTCGAGCTGCCGTTCACGCGGGACGCAACCTGAAATTGCGATCAGGCCGAGCACAAACGCTGCGAAAACGAGACGCTTAGCGTGTGTCATAGCGCTTGAGCACCCACAATGGCTCGACCGCCACGAGCAGCACGTCCGTTCCACTCTTCATGACGTGACCTTTCGACAGAAATTCAGGTACGGTGAGCGCGCAGGTCTTGTTGTCGAATGTCCCGAGTCCATCCGTACGAACATCTCCGCCGTACAGCAGCGTGTATTTGAACGATGCGCCGGAACGTGTCTGTCGGAGATCCGTCACGCGAAACGTGACGTCGTTTCCTTTGACGGTGCCACTGAAAATCCGGTTCAGCAGCACCGACCCATTGCAAACGATAGCTTCCTTCGTCGCCGGCTGCCCCGAGTCCGTGTGAAGTTGAACGATTTCGTTGCGCAGACCTTCATCCATCCAATGCGAGACCGCGACGCCGCTCACCGTCATTCCTGCCGCCGTCAGCACCGACAGCAGGATTCCACCGACTCTTCGATGCTGAAACGAATCCCAGATCGCCTGCGTCAGTGCATCGGATTGGATGCGATCCGTCCAGCCGAACAACTCGGACACGAAGAACGACAGCACAAGCGGCACAAAGATCCCCGCCATCCATTTCGCGATCTGCAAAGCAGCCATCGATCGGCCTCCAAAAACGTTTGTTCTAGGAGTGCCCGAATCAGGCGATTTCACCCGCGGGCGCGAGATTGCCGCGACGTCATCCTTTACACTCCCGCCCGATGTTCAAGCTCATCGCGTTCGATGCGGACGATACCCTCTGGCACAACGAGCCGCTCTTTCACGCAACGGAGTCGCAGTTTGCGGAGATGCTTTCGCAGTATCACTCCGCCGAGTGGGTTCGCGATCGGCTGTTTGCCACCGAGATGAAGAACCTCGGGCATTTCGGCTACGGCATCAAAGGATTCATCCTGTCGATGATCGAGAGCGCGATTGAGCTGACCGAGGGACGGGTCAGCGGGAGTGAGATTCAGCGCGTCATCAACTGGGGTCACGAAATGCTGCTGGCGCCTGTCGATTTGCTTGACGGCGTTCGTGACACGATCGAAACGCTGGCGCCGTCGTATCGGCTCATGCTGCTGACAAAAGGCGATCTCTTCGATCAGGAAGCGAAGCTCGCACGATCCGGACTCGGCGAGCATTTTCATGCGGTCGAGATCGTGTCCAAAAAAGATGCACGTACCTATTCTGCAATCCTCCATCGTCACGCTGTTGCACCGGAAGAGTTCCTGATGGTGGGAAACTCGTTGAAATCGGACGTTTTGCCTGCTGTAGAAGCGGGGGCACGAGCAGTGCACATCCCTTACGAGCTGACGTGGCTGCACGAACGTGTAGACGAGTCGGCGCTGTTGGGTAAAGAATTCGCGCGACTCGTGAGCATTCGCGATTTACCTGAATGGCTTGCGGCAGGCTGATAGCCGTAGCAAAATCGATCCGTCGTTCCGCCGTTCCCGACCATGCCCTTCGCCCGATTCGAACGCACTCCACGTCTGATCACCGCTCGCGTAGCGGCCGTCCTTTTTGCGTTCTTCGGACTGATCTGGATCTTTGCGAGCGATGAAGTCGCGGAACATCTCCCGATCTGGGTGCAGACGATCAAGGGCGTGCTTTTCATCGCCGGCTGCACCGTAGCGCTTTACATTTTCGCGCGCCGCCACGAGAGACTCGCGGAAGCGCAACTCGAACAATTACGTCAGCTCGTCGATCAGGTACCCACCATCATCTGGCAGTCGGATCGGCAGCATCGACTCCTCTACAGTCGCGGCGGCGGCATCACGAACGCGGCCACGACCGTGCGCGAACTCTTCGGCGATGCCGCTACGGCGGCGCACGAACGCGCCTTACGCGGCGAAACACTCACATTCGAAGCGCGCACCGACGGGCGCGAGTACGTTTGCCGCCTAACACCCGAGCGCGACAAATACGGCAACATCATCGGTGTCGTCGGCTCCGCGGTCGATCGCACCGACCTACGAAAGTCCGAAGAAGCGATTGCCTTGAGCGAGGCGTGGTTTCGCTCATTGATCGAAGGCTCGTATGACCTCGTCGCCGCACTCGATCCGAGCGGCCGCTTCATCTACTCCAGCGTCTCCGCGCAGGACGTGCTCGGACTCGATCCCGATGAACTGCGCGGCCGCAGCATCGCCGAGCTCATTCATGAAGATGATCGCGCGACGTTCAATGAACATCTGCAGCGCACGTTCTCGACGCATGAATTCACTCAGGCGACGATTCGCGTGCAGCATCGCAACGGACAGTGGCGTCATCTCGATGTCCGCTTCCGCTTCGGTCGCACGCCGCAAAGCGAAGAGACTGTCGTCGTCAATTGTCACGACGTCACCGAGCGCCTGCTGCTGCAGCGCGAATTCGAATCGGCGGAGCGACTTGCATCGTTAGGCCGCGTTGCATCTTCAATCGCACATGAGTTCAACAACGTGCTGATGGGCATTCAGCCGCACGCGGAGCTCGTGCTGCGCAAAGCTCCCGCCGCCGAAGCGCACGCGAAAAGCATCCTCGGCTCCGTGGAGCGCGGCCGCCGCGTCACGCAGGACGTGCTGCGCTTCACGCGCGCGAAAACGCCGGAGCTCGCGCCGGTCGACGCCGCATCGTTCCTCGAATCCGTGCGCGCGGAGCTCGTCGGTTCACTGCCGCCGAACATCATCATCGACATCGTTTGCCAGCCGAAGCTCGTGCTGCTCGCGGATCGCGAACAACTCAAGCAGGCGATCATCAATCTGGCGATGAACTCGCGCGACGCGATGCCGCGCGGCGGCAATCTCACGATCACCGCCGATCGCAAAATCCCGTCGATGGCCGCGGTGCGCAAAGACGAGCATTTCGCACACATCGCCGTCACCGACACCGGCCTCGGCATCACGGACGAAGTGAAATCGCGCATGTTCGAGCCGCTCTTCACGACCAAGCGCGGCAGCGGCGGCACCGGCCTCGGGCTCAACGTCGTCTATCAGATCGCGCGTGCGCATGGCGGATCGGTGTTCGTCGAATCCGAAGCAGGACAGGGCGCGACGTTCCATCTGCTCATCCCCGCGAGCACCGAAGTCGTCGAAGAACCGCCGCCGCCCGTCACCACCTTCACGCTCAAAGAATTGATGATCGTCGAGGATGATCCCGTCGTTGCGGCTGCATTGATCGAGCTCGCGACGACGATGGGATTGCAGGTCGTGCACTTCCCCACCGCG
>JBQCJC010000560.1:0-8784 GCA_051953135.1 Thermoanaerobaculia bacterium
GGAAGGTTGTGCTGCAGGCAGAGCGCCGCTATCCAGAGGTCGTTGATCTTGGACGCTTTCGGAGGCGTGCCGCGATGCAGGCCTCGCAGTGAACCGTATTGATGCGCAGTAGAGAAGTCGGGCGCAACGATCTCGCGGCCATAGAGAAAATCCAAAATGCGCGTGAGATTGCTGTCGCGATTGCTCGACATGAATGCTCCGGCGAATAGTTCGCCGACGACAGGAAGGGGAATGACTGCATCGACCACAAACGGATGAGGCTCGATGAGCACAGGCCCACGTAATGCCGCGATGATCGCGTTCGAGTCGAGCGCGATGCGGACCCTCATTTCTGTGTCGGAAACATTTCTTCGACGACAGCCGCGAGCTCATCGCCAGCCTCGCCTTTGAGCGATCCGACGAATTCGGTCCAATGCATGACTCTCGCACCGCGCGGCCGATCCTGCGGCAGAATCACGCGCAACTCGCTCGCACTCGCGACTCCTTCGAGTGGATCAAGCACCGTCACTGTTTTCGTGTCGGGGTCCCATTCACAGAGCACAAGCTTCCGCATACCCCTCTGAACATACGCCCGGCCTCATTCCTTCGCAACCGGCGTACATCTCGCATCGTCGCTCGCACTTTTGTTCTATTCTTCGGCGTCGAAAGGGGGCGCACGAAACGAATTGACCACACAGGAGCTCATCGAGGCGCAACAGCAGCAGGAGAACGAGTGGACGGTCGAGGATGCGAGCTCGCTCTACATGACCGACCGTTGGGGCGCGGGGTATTTCGACGTGGCGGCCAATGGCGACATGACCGTGGCTCCGCTGCAATCGAAGGGAAGTACGGTGCCGATCATCGACGTGGTGCGCGAAGCGCAGACGATGAATCTGGCGACGCCGCTGCTCATCCGGTTTCAGGACTTGTTGCGCCATCGCGTCGAGACGCTCAATCGCGCGTTCGGCAAGGCCATCTCCGAGCACAACTACCGCGGCTCGTATCGCGGCGTGTTTCCGATCAAGGTCAATCAGCTTCGTGAAGTCGTCGAGGAGATCCTCGACGCGGGCCGTCCTTTTCATCACGGCATCGAAGTCGGATCGAAACCCGAGATCTTCGCGGGACTCGCGGTCCACACCGATCCCGAGTCGATCATCATCTGCAACGGCTACAAAGACCGCACGTACATCCGCATGGCGCTCACCGGCCGCAAGCTCGGCAAGAAGGTGATTCTCGTCGCGGAGAAGGTGAGCGAAGTCGCGCTCATCACGAAGATCGCCGCGGAGATGGGCGTCGAGCCGTGGATCGGATTGCGTGTGCGCCTGCTCTCAAAGGGCGCAGGCAAGTGGGCCACGTCCGGCGGTGAGCACGCAAAGTTCGGTCTCTCCACTGCTGAGATGCTCGAGGCGATGGAGATCATGAGCGAGGCGAACATGTCGTCCGCCTTCAAGCTCCTGCACTTCCACATCGGCTCGCAGATCCCCGACATTCTCACGATCAAGCGCGCGGTGCGCGAAGCGGCGATGTACTACGCGAAGCTGTACAAGAGCGGACACAAGCTCGAGTACGTCGACGTCGGCGGCGGTCTCGCGATCGATTACGACGGATCGCGATCGACGTTCCATTCGTCGATGAACTACTCCGTCGAGGAGTACGCGAGCGACATCGTCTACAACATCATGGATGTGTGCGACGACGAGAAGGTCCCGCATCCGATCATCGTGTCGGAGTCGGGACGCGCAACGGTCGCGCATCACTCCGTGCTCGTCGTGCAGGCGTTCGGCGCGATCGAAAAGACGCCGCTGGAATCGCGCACGATTCAGGCGAAGGATCACAAGCTCGTGCGCGAGCTGATCGAAATCGACAATTCCCTCAGTGCGGATGGGATGCAGTCCGCATGGCACGATCTGCAGCAGATCAAGGAACAGGCGCAGACGATGTTCGAGCTCGGTCTGCTCGATCTCGATGTGAAAGCGCGCGTTGAGTCGCTGTACTGGGAGACCGCGGAGCGCATGCAGATGATCGTGCGCGGCATGGATCCGGAGGAAGTGCCGGAGGATCTACGCAATCTCAACATCGAGCTCGCGGATCAGCACATCTGCAACTTCAGCGTGTTCCAGTCGTTGCTCGATCACTGGGCGCTGGGACAGTTGTTTCCGATCGTTCCGATTCATCGACTGAATGAACGTCCGCAGCTCGAGTCGACGCTCGTCGACATCACTTGCGATTCGGACGGCAAAGTGTCGAAGTACATCGATCTGAACGATGTGCGCGAGACGCTCCCGCTCCACGAGATCCGTTCCGACGAGCCCTACTACCTCGGCATCTTCCTCACGGGTGCGTACCAGGACATCATGGGCGACATCCACAATCTCTTCGGCCGCGTGAACGAGGTGCATGTGTTCCTCGATCCGGATGAAGAATCCGGTTTCTACATCGAAGAAGAAATCCCCGGCCAACCGATCGGCGAAGTGCTGGCGATGACGCAGTGGGACTGGCGCGATCTCGAGAAGCGGATGAAGCAGCAGATCGACATCGCGATCAAGCAGGACCGCGTGAAGCCGACCGAGGGGATGAGGCTGCTGCAGGACTACGAACGCGGGCTCAAGGACCAGACCTACCTCACGTTTGAGTAGTGACCTGTCACGGCGAAAGCGGCGACAGCCAGCTGCTGTCGATTCTGCCGTGACAGTCCACCATGTGTGTGTCGAACATCACCGCTCGTCGGAATCGTGCTCTGTAACGCTTCGTTACAGTGCGTGCTTACAACGAAACAGGAGAACAAACTCATGCGTAGATCTCTCGCGCTCAGCATCATCGTGCTCTGCCTCTCGGCGGCGAATGCCTTCGCCGGCGCAGAGGCTCGCCTGTCGGGAAAGGTCGTCGACGCGGCGACGGGTGAAGGCGTCAAAGACGCGGTCATCACGTACGAAGCAACCGAAATGAAGAAGATCAAACAGGAAGCCAAGGCCAAGCCGGACGGCTCCTACGCGATCTTCATCCTCGATGGAACGATCCGCTACAAGTTCACCGTCGTGGCCCCGGGCTACAACCCGTACGAAGAGACAGTGAAGCTCCAGATCGGTGCGACGACCGAGAAGAAATTCTCGCTCGACAAGCTCGGCTCGGTATCGCAGAAGCAGGGCCAGGGCACGGTCGAGACGAAGACGATCATCGATCCGGGCGCGGTCGCGTACAACGAAGGCGCGGAGCTCGCGAACAAGGGCGATATCGCCGCCGCGCTGGTGAAGTTCGAGGACGCCGTGAAGGCGAATCCGGAGCTCACCGCGGCGTGGATTGCGCTGGCGAAGACGTCGTACAAGACGAAGGCGTATCCGCGCGCGATTGAGGCGGCGAACAAGGCGCTCGAGGTCGACGACGATCAGCCGGATCTGTACACGGTTCTCTATCACTCGTACATCGCGACCGGCGACAAGGCCAAGGCCGAGGAAGCCGAGAAGAAGATGCCGAAGAACGCGGGCGGGCTGTTCAATGAAGCAGCGCGTCTGATCAATGCAGGCAACGACAACGGCGCCGAAGCGCTGCTCAAGCAGGCCGTTGCGGCGGACGAAAAGTTCTCGCAGGCCTACTATGAGCTCGGCATGATCTACGTGCGCGGCGGCAAGAACGCCGACGCGAAGGTCGCTCTGCAGAAGTATCTCGAGTTGGAACCGAACGGCAAAGATGCCGCGACGGCCAAAGAGATGCTGAACTACGTGAAGTAAGATTCTGATCGGCGGGCGGATGGGCGGTGAGTCGCCTGTCCGCCCTTTTTGTATTTATGCGCAAATTGCTCGGAGCCGCTCTTCTTCTCGCCGCCGCATGCACGTCGTCGCGCGCAACCGCGCCGGTGACGTCGCCGGAGATCCGCCTCGCGCAGACGACGGGCGTTCCCGCCGCCGCGCGTCACATCGCGGGACCCATCACCGTGCGTTACGGCGTGAGGATCGCCAATCGCGCGACCGAGCCGATCACGCTGAAACAGATCTCGGTGCAGTCCGTCAGCTCCGGTGCGTACGACGTGCGGCCGCAATCAAAGCCGTTCAACGAAGTGATTGCGCCGAATACGTCCAGGACGGTGGAGATGTGGGTGAATGGCAACATCGCCGATCCCACCATCCTCGGCGCAAACGGACCCGTGTCGCTGCGCCTGCTCGTGCACTTCGATTCACCGAAAGGTGAGTTCGATGAAGTGGTCGTGCAGCCGGTGAACGCGTTGGCAACCGGACAGGAACCGTAAGCGGCGCTACGCCAGCGCTGGTGCCGCCTCCGGTTCGTACGCGAGATTCGGCGCGAGCCAGCGCTCCACATCGCTGACGCTCATTCCTTTGCGTCGCGCGTAATCCTCAATCTGATCGCGGCCGAGCTTGCCGACGGCGAAGTACTTCGCCTGTGGATGCGCGAAGTAGAAGCCGCTCACCGATGCGGCGGGTGTCATCGCGCAGGACTCCGTCAGCCGAATGCCCGCGCGTTCCGCGCCTAACAATGCGAACAGCGTTTGTTTCTCCGTGTGATCGGGCGCCGCGGGATAACCGGGCGCGGGACGAATGCCCGAATACTTTTCCGCGATCAGCTCATCGTTCGTGAGCTGTTCGTCTTTCGCGTACCACGACGTGCGCAGATCGCGATGCAGCTTCTCCGCGAGCGCTTCGGCGAGTCGATCGGCGAGCGCCTTGGTCATGATCGAGTTGTAGTCGTCGTGATCTTTCTGGAACTCGGCCACGAGCTCGTCGACGCCGAGACCCGCGGTCACCGCGAAGCCGCCGATGTAATCACCTGACGATGCGATGAAATCGGCGAGCGCGTAGTTCTCGCCCGTCGTCGTGACCTGCTGCTGTCGCAGCGTATGGATCGTTGCATTCGCGAGCACGATGTCGTCGCCATCACGCTTCGCCGGCCAGATGCCGTACACCGCGCGCGCCTTGAGCAAACGTTTCTCGATGATCTCCGCGAGCAGCTTGCGCGCGTCGTCGTACAGCTCCTTCGCGCGCGGCTCTTCGAGAATCTGCGGATAGCGTCCGCGCAGCTCCCACGTCGAGAAGAACGGCGTCCAGTCGATGAACGGCTCGATCGATTCGAGCGGAATGTCTTCGAGCACGCGCACGCCGGTGAATGGCGGCGGTGCGACGTTCGCGTGCGCGATCTTCGGTGCGCGCTGGCGCGCCTCGTCGATCGTCAACAACTTGACCTCACGCTTCTCCGCGGTGTCGCGCAGCTTCGCGTACTCGGCGGCAACGTTCGACGTGAAGTCGGCGCTGCGATCGGACAGCAGCGCGCTCACGACGCTCACCGCGCGCGAGGCATCGAGCACGTGTACGGTTGGCTTCGTGTATTTCGGCGCGATCCTCACGGCCGTGTGCAGCTTCGACGTGGTCGCGCCGCCGATGAGCAGCGGCACGCGGAAGTGGCGTCGCTCCATCTCGCGCGCGACGTGAACCATCTCATCGAGCGATGGGGTGATGAGACCGGAGAGGCCGATCGCATCGACTTTCTGTTCTTCGGCGACGTCGAGGATCTTGTCCGCCGGAACCATGACGCCGAGGTCGATGACCTCGTAGTTGTTGCAGCCGAGAACGACGCCGACGATGTTTTTCCCGATGTCGTGCACGTCACCCTTCACCGTCGCCATGAGAATGCGGCCGCGCGAGGACGTATCGCCGCTCGCCGCTTTCTCCGCTTCCATGAACGGCAGCAGATACGCGACCGCCTTCTTCATCACGCGCGCGCTCTTCACGACCTGCGGCAGAAACATCTTGCCCGCGCCGAAGAGATTGCCGACGACGTTCATGCCGTCCATCAGTGGCCCTTCGATGATCGACAGACCGGTCGGATACTTCTGCCGCGCCTCTTCGACGTCGGCGTCGATGTGATCGACGATGCCTTTCACGAGCGCGTGCGACAAACGTTCTTCGACGCTGCCATGGCGCCACGCTTCTTCTTCCTTTGTCGTTGTCGTTGATTTGCCCTTCACCGTATCGGCGAATGCGACGAGGCGCTCCGTTGCATCGGGACGGCGATTGAGCAGCACGTCTTCGACGAGCTCGAGCAGATCTTTCGGGATCTCTTCGTAAATGCCGAGTTGTCCGGCGTTGACGATGCCCATCGTGAGGCCGGCGCGAATGGCGTGATAGAGAAACGCCGCGTGCATCGCTTCGCGCACGACGTTGTTGCCGCGGAACGAGAACGAGACGTTCGAGACGCCGCCGCTCGCATTCGTGAGCGGGAACGTCTCGCGCAACGTGCGCACCGCTTCAATGAATGCAGTCCCATACGAATTGTGCTCTTCGATTCCGGTGGCGACGGTGAGCACGTTCGGATCGAAGATGATGTCGGTCGGATTGAAGCCGACCTCGTCGACGAGGATGCGATACGCGCGCGAGGAGATTGCGACTTTGCGCTCGACCGAATCGGCCTGGCCTTGTTCGTCGAACGCCATCACGACCACCGCGGCGCCGTAGCGTTTGCAGAGTCGCGCGTGCTGCTTGAAGACTTCTTCGCCTTCTTTGAGCGAGATCGAGTTGACGACCGATTTGCCTTGCAGGCATTTCAGTCCCGCTTCGAGCACCGACCATTTCGACGAGTCGATCATGATCGGCACTTTGGCGATGTCGGGCTCCGACGCAATGAGGTTGAGGAACTCCGTCATCATGGCCTCGGAGTCGAGCAGACCTTCGTCCATGTTGACGTCCAGGATGTTCGCGCCGCCGTCGATCTGCTGCTTCGCGATGCGCAGTGCTTCGTCGAGATTGCCTTCTTTGATGAGCTTCGCGAATTTCGGCGAGCCGGTGACGTTCGTGCGCTCGCCGACCATGATGAAGTTCGATTCCGGGGTCACCGTGAGCGGCTCGAGTCCGCTCAATCGCAGGTGCGGTTCGATCGGCTGCGGTTTGCGCGGCGGCAGCGTCGCAACGATCTCGCTGATGCGCTTCACGTGATCGAAGCCGGTGCCGCAACAACCGCCGACGATGTTGAGCCAGCCGCTCTCCGCGAAATCGCGCAGCACCGTGGCCATCATGTCCGGCGTTTCGTCGTAGCCGCCGAGAGCGTTCGGGAGACCGGCGTTGGGATAACAGGAGATGTAAATCGGCGCGAGCTTCGCGAGCTCTTCGACGTGCGCGCGCATCTCTTCCGCACCGAGGGCGCAGTTCACACCGACCGCGAGCAGCGGCGCGTGTGAGATCGAGTTCCAGCACGCTTCGACTGTTTGTCCGCTGAGCGTGCGGCCCGCCGCGTCCGTGATGGTGATCGATGCGATGACCGGCAACGTAATGCCGGTGTCATCGAAGTATTTCTGAATCGCGAAGAGCGCGGCTTTGAGATTGAGCGTGTCGAACGTCGTCTCGGGCAGCAGGATGTCGACGCCGCCGTCGACGAGTCCGCGCACTTGTTCGTAGTACGCGTCGACGAGCTCATCGAACGTCACGCCGCGAAAGCCGGGACGATTCACATCAGGCGAGAGCGACGCGGTGCGATTCGTCGGTCCCATCGCGCCGGCGACGAAGCGCGGTTTGGCGGGCGTCGAGAAATCATCCGCGGCTTTGCGACAAATCTGCGCGCACGCTTTGTTGATCTCGTACACGTACGGCTGCAGGTCGTAATCGGCGAACGAGATTGCCTGCGCGTTGAACGTGTTGGTCTCGATGATGTCCGCGCCGGCCGCGAGGTACTTGCGATGAATCTCATCGAGCACTTCCGGCGCGGTCAGCGAAAGCACATCGCTCGCGCCTTTGAGATCGCGCGAATGATTTTTGAAGCGTTCGCCGCGGAACTTCGATTCGTCGAGACCATAGGTCTGAATCTGCGTGCCCATCGCGCCATCGAGGACGAGGATGCGCTGATCGAGAAGTGCCTTCAGTTCTGCGGTGCGGTTCGGTTGTGCCATTCGTCGAGATCTCCGAAAAAACAAAAAGCCCCGCCATGGTTTGCGGGGCCGCGTCGGATAAACGAAGCGTGACGAACTGCCGGCGTCTTTAGCTTTTTTTATCCTGGTTGCAAGCGGCCCGCAAATCACTCCAGGTGCGGCGAGGGTACGCCTCGGTGTCGCGACCTGTCAATTCGGCGTGCCTTTCCGCGGCGTCATCCGTATCAAAAGCACGGAGGAAATTCGATGAGGATCATCGTCGCCATGCTCGTGGTGCTCGCGTCATGTCCGTTGTTCGCGCAGTACGGCCCGCCGGTGGATGATCTCGATGATGCAGCACTGGCTCTGCGCGAGTTCGCACCACAGCTCGAGCGGCCGTTCAACGAGGCGCGCGATCAGGCGCAGGTCCTGAACGTGATTGCGAAGGCGACGAACCGGCTCGCGGGATTGAAGCCCGCGGAAGAGGTCGCGTTCGGATTGAAGATCATCGATGACTTTCTCGAGGTTCGTGAGCGGCAATCGAAGCCGCTGTCGCGAGAGAACCTGAATTCGCTGATGACCGTGCGCAAGGAGCTCGAACTGCAGCAGCCGCCGTATTCGGTCGTGGCGTTGCGCGAGCGGTTGCACCACGAATTCGTGCATCCGATGGAGCGCGAGGCGCTCGCGAACAAGGCGAAGGTCGAAGCGTTGCTCTCGCTGTGGGAAGCGTTTCGCATTCGCAATGTCGAGATGTTCAACCGGGAGTTGATGGCCGCGATTCGCGAGGTGGCGAAGGAGCAGTCCGTTCAGTAGCGAACGAGTGCAATATCATCGCGCGTCATGACCTCTGCGACCGAAACGCCCATCGCTCATACCGATCCGATCAATGCGCAGATTCTTGCGATATCCGAGGATCGCATTCAAGGGTTTGTGCGTGATCCGTTTGGTGAGATCGCGAAGCTTGC
>JBQCJC010000561.1:0-6651 GCA_051953135.1 Thermoanaerobaculia bacterium
GGATGTCCGGGCGGCAACTCGCCGCTCGTTCCGGCCGCGGTTTGTTGCGGCTGCGGCTGGTTCTTCGCTTCTTTCATCTGCGCGTAAACCTGATCGAGGCGCGGCGCATCGGTGGGGCTCTGTTTCTTCGCCTGATCGATCGCCGCCTCTGCGTCCTTCAGCTTGTCCTGCTGGACGTAAATCCATGCGAGCGACACCCAGGCGTCGAGATTCTTCGGATCGCTTTTCGTCGCCGTCTGAATCATCGACGTCGCGGCGTTGAGATCGCCCATCTGCATGCGCACGAGGCCCTGGAACACGAGCGCGCGGCTGTCGTTCGGACGTTTCTCGAGCACGACTTTCGTCTGCTCGAACACACCCATCATGTTGTCGCTCTCAAGGTAGGCCTGCGCGAGGTTGTTGCGAAGATCGAGATTCTGCGGATCGCGCTGCACCGCCGCTTCGAGCTGCATCACCGCGGGATCAGGCGGCTGCTGTTGCTGCGACTGCTGCTGCATTCCTCCGCCCATGCCGCTAGCCATGCCGCCGGTGACCGGCGTGCCTTCGTTGCGCGGATTCGCCGATTGCCACACAAAGAATCCGAGTGCGGCGAGCACGGCGAACGAGCCGGCGCCCCACAGGAATCCTTTGACTGCCGGATTCATCGCCGCATCCGATGCCGGCGTTTCCACGACTGCCGACGCCGGGATCGGCGACGACGTTCCGGCCTTTGCGTTGTATGTGTCGAGCGCGCGCAATGCTGCCGCGGTTTCGAGCTCGAGTCGCGTGCGCTCGTCTGCGGTGAGATCGGGATCGCGCAACTGCTGAATCAAGGCGTCGCGCTTTGCTTCGAGATCCTTGCGCTGAAGATCTTCGTCGCCGCCGATCTTCGCCGCGGCTTTGCGTCCGCGGAAGACGAAAAGAAAAACGAGGCCGAGGATCAGGCCGGCCGCGAGAATCGCAATCGCGCTGACCCAGTCGGTCGGTGCATTCATGATTTGTCTCCGCTGACGAGCTCACGCACGCGGGCGAGATAAGGATCTTCTTCAGACGTTGCCGGCTGTTGGTTGTCGGTTGTCGGGGGAACGGCCTTCGTGACTGGCCCTTTCTCGAGACGGCGCAACGTGAAGAAGACGATCACGCCGCCTGCGATGAGTGCAAGCACCGGCAGCACCCACACCATGCCGGTGACTCCTTCGAATTTTGGTTTGAGCAGAACGAACTGGCCGTACGAAAGCTCGAAGTACTTGAGGATTTGTTCTTCGGTGTAGCCGCGCGCGAGCAGTTCGCGCACCTGATGCTTCATGTTGACAGCCATCTCGGACGGCGAGTCCGCGACGGACATGCCCTGACACACGGGGCAGCGCAGCAGCACGCCGACGTGATGCGTTTCGAGCGCGAGTTGCGGATCGACGAGAGGTTGTCCCTGCGGCGGTCCGACGAATTGCTGCGCGTCCGGAACCTGCAGTTTTCCATCGACCGCGGTCGTCGGTTCGTTCTGCGCGAATGCAGCAACGCCGGCGACGAACATCAAAAGCACTGCGAGCGCGCGCAGTTTCATTGTGCGTACACCTTCTTGAGATTGGCTTGCAGCGTATCCGAATCCATCGGTCCGGCGAACTTTGCTTTGATCACGCCGTTCGCGTCGAGGAAAAATGTTTCGGGCACGCCGCCGACGCCGTAGGCGATCGCAGTCTTTCCGCCCTGATCGACGAGCGTCGGATACGCGGTGCCGCGTTGATTGAGAAAGCCGAGAATCTTCGACTCTTCGTCCTGGAATACGACGCCGACGAACTGCACGTCCGGCTGGAGCATGCGCGCGTTGGCGACGAGCACCGGATGCTCTTCCCAACACGGGCCGCACCATGTCGCCCAGAAGTTGATGATCACCGGCTTGCCTTTGAGCTGGCTGATGTCGATCGTGCGACCGGTACCGACTTCGCGCAACGAGAAGGTCGGCGCGGGTTTGCCGATCAGCGGCGAGCGAATCTCCGCGGGATCTTTGCCGAGTCCGACGAAGAGCACGCCGATCAACGCCGCCGTGATGATGATGCCGATGATGAGAACGGTGCGATTCATGCGGTCTCCGGAGTAGTGCCGTCGACGGCGATCGCTTCTTTCGCTTCACGCGCGGCCGCGCGGCGCGCGGGAATCAATCCCATCAAACCGCCGAGTCCCATCACGATCACGGAGATCCAGATCCAGACGATGAGCGGCGATGCGAACACGGTCACGCTTGCGGTTTCGGCCACGGGATCGATGTTGCTGATCGAAACGTACAGGTCGCCCGCGGCGGTGGTGTAGACATCGGGCGAGCCGATCGGCTCGCGCATGCGCTCGTACTGATTCATGCGCGGCTCGAGTTGTGCGACCTGTTTGCCGTTGCGTGCGATCGCAAACTTCGCGACGGTGGATGCGCGATGCGGCTCCTGCCGCTCTTCGACGCCGACGAACGTGAGATCGAATCCACCGGCCTGCTGCGTCTGGCCTTTCGTGAAGTGCAGTTCGTACGTCTGACGATTCGAGCTGCTCACCGCGATGGCGATGAATGCCACGACCACCGCGGCATGCACGATGTACGACGCAAAGCGACGGCGTCCGCGACGCAGTTGTCCTTCGACGAATGCACCAGCGACCGAGTCTCCGCGCTTCATGCGCTGGAACATCGGCAGAAACATTTCCTTGAGCGTGACGTGCGCGGCGTAGCCGCCGAATGCGAGCGTGATGAGCGTCCACGGCGCGCGGATGTTCGCGATGTAGCCGACGATCACGAATACGACGGCGGTGATGATCGGCGGGATCAGCGCGCGCTTGAGCTGCTCTTTCGTCGCCCGTCCCCACGGCAGCGCGGGTCCGACGCCGAGCACGAACAGGAGCGCCGCACCGACCGGCACGACCATGCTGTCGAAGTACGGACGTCCGACGCTCATCTGCTTGCCCTTCACCGCTTCGACGACGAGCGGGAAGACAGTGCCAATCAGCACCGTGAACGTGAGCAGGACGAAGAGGAGATTGTTGACGAGGAACATCGCCTCGCGGCTCGCCGCGCCTTCGATGCGTCCTTCGACTTCGAGCTTGTCGATGCGAAACGCGAGTAACGCGATCGAGAAGAGCAACGCCACCGCGAGGAACGCGAGGATCGTCGGACCGATCGCGCTCTGCGTGAACGAGTGCACGGAGTTGAACACGCCGGAGCGCGTCATGAACGTGCCGAGGAGCACGAGCAGGAAGCTGCCCTGCACGAGCGTGACGGTCCATCCTTTGAGGATGCCGCGACGCTCGACGACCATGATCGAGTGCAACGCCGCCGTCGCGGTGAGCCACGGAAGGAGCGATGCGTTTTCAACCGGATCCCAGGCCCAGTAACCGCCCCACCCGAGAACCTCGTACGCCCACCAACCGCCGAGCATGATCGAGATCGAGAGGAAGATCCACGGCAGCATCAGCGACTCGCGGAGTGGTTTGAGCACGCCGTGTCCGAGCCGTCCTTTGATCAGCGCGGCGCATGCGAATCCGAACGGAATGGTCATGCCGACGTAGCCGAGGTAAAGGAAGGGAGGATGGACTGCCATCAGGACGTGGTTCTGGAGAAGCGGATTCGGTCCTGGTCCGTCGAGCGGCGGATTCGGGATCGTCACGAACGGATTCGCCGGAGCCGCGATGAGGAAGCTGAAGACCGCGGCGCATGTCAGCCACACGCCGATCGCATCGGGCTGATACTCGGCGTACTGGCCGCGCGTGAGGAACGTCGCCACGAGGATGTAGGCGCCGAGCACGAAGCCCCAGAAGAGAATCGAGCCTTCGAGCGACGACCAGAGACTGACGATCGTGACCCACGTCGGCACGGTGAGCGAGCCGACCTGCGCGACGTAGCTGACGGAGAAGTCGTGCTTGAGCAGCGCGTACTCCATCAGCAGGCCCGCGCTCATGATCAGAATCGAATAGAAGTACGCGAAGCGGCGCGCCCACTTGAGGCCATTGAGCGAGCGCGTGCGTCCGGCGGCAAAGCCGAGAACCGCGCCCGCGGCCGAAGCGAGGAGCGACGCGAGAATGAGAATGCGTCCGAGTTGGGCCATGACCTAGTTCCCTTTTGCCGGATCCTGCGCTTCGATCATCTTGCGAAGCTGTTCCTGATCCATGGTGTGGCCCTTCTCCGGAGCCTTGTATTCGTTGTTGTGCGAGACCATCAGGCGGTTCGATTGAAAGAACCCGCCGCGCACCATCGTCCCTTCGACGACCACGCCGATGTTCTCGCGGAACATCTGCGGCGGCACGGTGCTGGTGCGGACCGGAACGCGACTGCCGCCGTCGTAGACGTCGAACGCGACCGCGGAGCCGCCTAACTTCTGGATGGAGCCGGGTGCGACCATGCCGCCGAGACGAATCGTCGCGCCGTAAGCCTTGTCGCCGGCTTTCACCAGGTCGGTCGGAGTCCAGTAGTAGACGAGGTTCTGGTTGATGCCGCTCGCGGCGATGACGCCGAATGCGATGGCCGCGACCAGAAACGCGCCGATCATGAAGAGCCGCGTGCGCTTGCGCATCGCGTCCGTTGCGGTAGGAGTGGTGCTCATGGTGCTGCTCATCTTGTTGTTCCGTCTCCGGCCGCGCGGGCCCGCTCCTCACGAAGCTTCGTGATCAAGGTCACGCCGTATATGATGAACGCCGCGAACGTCAGACCGTACGCGGTCCACACGAACGGCCATCCGCCTGTGACAACTCCTTCTGGTGTCATGCGAGCTCTCCTGCTTCCTCGCCGGTGAGCACCGGCGGCGCGGCCAGCTCGTGCTGCAACCGATAAGTTGCGAGGCGCGAGCGCAGCATGATGAATCCGATCATGAGGAACAACACGCCGAACGCGTTGAGGCGCAGCGGCGCGTAGAACTGGGACGAGACGGTGTTCGGCGAAGACTGCGTCTGGTGCAGCGAGTTCCACCAGCGCACCGAGAAGTAGACGATCGGAACATCGACGTACGCGATGATCGTCGCGACGGAAGACCAGATCGCGCGCTTCATTGGATCATCGACGAATTTGCGCAATGCGAGGATGCCGAGGAAGGCGAAGAAGAGAACCGCGGTGGTGGTGAGACGCGGATCCCAGTCCCACCAAACGCCCCACGTCGGCTTCGCCCAGATCGCGCCCTGCATGCAGAGCAGAAACGCGAGCATCACTCCGACTTCGATCGCCGCTTCCATGCGCGCGTCCCAGCGATAGTCGCTCTTGAACAGAAATCCGATCGCGCAGATGAACGCGAACGTGATGGCGAGCAGGCCACTCCACGCGGACGGCACGTGGATGTACATGATGCGCTGCACGTCGCCCATGTACTTCTCGGCCGGCGCGACCGCGAGGCCGACGTAGCTGCCGATGGCCAGCAGAATCACGCCGAAGGCGATGAATCCGAACGGTGTTTTAGTGGTGGATGGATTGGGCACTTCCATACGCTTTCCTCATTCTTCGACGACGCGTCCGTAGAGCAGTCCGCAGAGGGACCAGTAGATCAAGTCAAACGCTGACAAAAGGCCGATCCACGACTTCACCTGCTGCATCGGATCTCCGAGAATCACGAGCGATGTCGCTTTGACGGACGCGAGCAATGCCGGGACGATCAGAGGGAACAACAGCAGCGGGAGGAGAGTCTGTTTCGCGCGCACCTGCGACGTCATTGCAGCGTACAAGGTTCCGGGCGCCGCGAGACCTGCCGCACCGAGGATGATGATCAGGAGCAGCTTCAGCAGTTCGGTGGTTCCGGCATCGTAAAGAACGACCATCACCGGAACGAGTGCGACGCCGAGAATCGTGAGCTGCAGCCAGTTCGCGATCGTTTTGCCGTAGTAGAGCGCGCGCGGATTCGCGGGCAGCAGCAGCAATCCTTCGAGCGCGCGATTCTCCATCTCGGCGTGAAAGCTTTCCGCGAGTGTCAGCGTCGAGGAGAGCAGCAGGCCGAGCCATAAGAAGCCGGAGGAGAAGGTGCGCAGCGCTTGCGCGTTCGGTCCGATGCCGAAGGAGAACAACAGAAGCGAGGTCGCGCCGAAGACGAACACGGCCATGAGCTGGCTGCGCGTGCGCCACTGGATGAGCAGTTCTTTGCGCAAGGCGGCGGTCAGCATGTCGCCTCCGCGATCGTGGTGATCTTCGCGGCTTCGCGTTGCTGCGCCGGTTTCGGCTGCGCGTCGCCTTTCGGTTCGTGCTCGAGCGCTTCGTCCGCGGGTCCCTGCCAGAGCACGCGTCCCTGTTCGAGCACGAGCGCGAGATCGGCGAGCCTCGCCGCGCGTTCCCACTGGTGCGTGGCCATGAGGATCGTGGTGCCGCGGCGTTTGAGCTCGAGGATCACGGAGTCGACGAGGTCGAAGCCGGGAGGATCGAGTGCGCCGTACGGTTCGTCGAGCAGGACCACTTTCGGTTCCTGCAAAAGGACGCGGGCGAAGGAGAGGCGCTTACGCATGCCGGCCGAGAAGGTGGAAACGGCGTCTTCCGCACGTGCGCCCAGCCCTACCTGCTCCAGTAAGGATTGCACGCCATCCCGACGTACGCCGAGATGGTCGGCGACGATCTGCAGGTTCTGGCGCGCGGTGAGCGCTTCGTACAAGTAGTTGTGATGCGCGAGCATCGCGGAAATCTTGCGAACGTCGTAGCGATGCTTGACGACGTCGAAGCCGCCGATGGACGCTTTG
>JBQCJC010000562.1:0-4009 GCA_051953135.1 Thermoanaerobaculia bacterium
GGGCTCTTAGCCCGCCGGTTGTTTGATGATTCGGCGGGCTAAGAGCCTGCCGCTCCACTTACTTTCGCAACGCGCGCAAAACGTGCGTGCGCGATTCCGCCTCCGCTGCTTCCTTCTCACGGCCTAACGCGCGATAGATCCAGGCGAGCTGCAGCGTCGGACGAAAATCCGCGGGCTGCAATCGCGCGGCGTGCTCGAACATCTCCGCGGCCGCATCGAGCTTTCCTTCGCGCACGCGCACGTGGCCGTAGCGATAGTGGCCTTCGGCGCTGCGAGGATTGATCGAGATCGCGAAATCCAATTCCTTCGCTGCTTCGTCGTAACGCTCTTCCACCGTCAGCACGTGACCGCGGCTGATGTGCGTTTCAGCGAGCTCCGGTGCAAGCTCCACGGCGCGCTTCGCATGTTCTTCGGCACGTTTGCGCAGCGCTTCATCGCCGCGAATTGTGAACAGCTCCGCGAGTGCATCCGCGAGTCCCGCGTGTGCGGGCGCGTACTCGGGATCGAAATCGATCGTCAGCTCGAACATGCCGACCGCGCTGTCGAATGATTCCGGCGTGGCTTCGCTGAGGTACGTTCGGCCCTTGAGATGGAACTCGTACGCATCGATGCGCACGGGCGTCGAACGAAACGCGGCGCGATTGCGTTCCGCGAGCACGCCTAACAACACGTGCGCGGTTTTCTCCGCGATCTCTTCCTGCACCGCGAAGATGTCGCCGACCTGGCGATCGTATTTCTCCGACCACACGTGATGCCCCGACTGCGTGTCGACGAGATGCACGGTGATGCGAAGTCGATCATCGGATTTGCGAACGCTGCCGCGCAGGACGTGGCGCACGGCGAGTTTGCGTCCGAGGTCGCGGACGTCGTCGTCGGAGCGAAAGTCGAATGCCGTGGCGCGCGAGATCACGCGCAATTCCTGAATGCGCGTCAGCGTGTTGATCAACTCCTCGGCCATGCCATCGCAGAAATGCGATTGATCGCGGCCCGGGCTGAGATCCGTGAACGGCAGCACCGCGATCGATTTCGCGGGCGCGGGCTCGGCGACGATTGGCGCTGGCGCTGCGACCGCGGTTGCGATGGGCGTCGTGATCCGCGCCGTATCACTCACCGTTCCGACGAAACGAAATCCGCGACCATAGATCGTGCGAATCCACTGCGGCTCGGTCGGCGAATCATTGAGAGCGCGCCGCGCGTCGCGAATCGTCGTCGTCAACGCCGATTCCGAAACGTGCACGTCCTTCCAGATCGTGTCGAGCAATTCCTCTTTCGACACGACGCGCTCACGTTGCGAAATGAGGTAATTCAGAACTTCGAGGATGCGCGGCTCGGCCTTGACGACCTCGCTGCCGCGCCTCAGTTCGTAACGGTCGAGATCGAGCTCAAACTCACCAAATCGGTACATAGAACGGTTATGGATCGGTTACGTGCAAAACGATCCGCACGCTTTCCCCTCATTTTCTCCCGGTTTGCGTTCCGCCGTGCTTCTACATTTCGCGTAAACGGTTACAGCGACGGAGGAATGATGCCGGTGATGGAGCAGCAACAGAATGTCGGCGCGGGAGTTTATGCGGGACGGATCGCCCGCACCATCAACAGCGGATTCATTTCGCTGATGATCAGCATCGGCCATCGCACCGGCCTCTTTGATGCTCTTGCGGTTCTACCGCCTTCCACCAGTCAGGACATCGCGAATGCCGCAGGGCTGTCCGAGCGTCATGTGCGCGAGTGGCTGGCGGCGCTGGTCAGCGCGCACATCATCGATTACGACCCGCGCACCAGCACGTACTTTCTTCCGATCGAGTACGCGGCCGTGCTGACGCGCAACGCGGGCTCGAACAGCATGGCGCCGGCGGCGCAACTCCTCGCAAAACTCAGCGCGATGGAGGATCTCGTCGTGAGCGCGTTTCGCAGCGGCGGCGGCGTGACGCCCGAGGCGTACGACGCGATCAATGAATTCGTGGCGGTCGAGAAGTGGCAGCAGTTCGACGAGTCCGCGATCGATCTGTTGCTCGAGATGATGCCGGGGATGCGCGAGCGACTAGTCGCTGGCGCGACGGTGCTCGACGTTGGTTGCGGCAACGGCGCGATGCTCATCGCACTGGCGCGTATGTTTCCGCGATCCGCGTTTCGCGGCTACGACCTTTCGGCCGATGCGATCGCACGCGCGTGTGAGCGCGTCGAAGAAGCGGCGCTGCGCAACATCGAGTTTGCAGTGGGCGATGGTGCAAGCATCGATGAGCCGCATTCGTACGATCTCGTGTTCGCGCTCGAGTCGATTCACGAGCATGGATTTCCGCGGCTCGCATTGCGACACATCGCCGCGGCGTTGAAGCGCGATGGATTGTTCGTGATGCAGGAGGTCGCGATCTCGAGTCACCTCACGCGCGCGATCGAGCATCCGTTCGCGCCGATGTTGTTCGCGTTGTCGTGCGTGCAGTCGGTGCCGGTCGCGCTCGCGCAGGATGGCGAAGCGTTCGGAAAGTTGTGGGGCGAGGAGCGCGCGTCGCAGCTGCTCGTCGAGGCGGGATTCAGAAACGTGCGGATCGAGAGAACGGATCCCGGGAGTTACTACGCGATCGCAGGATGTGTGATGCGATCGTAGCTCACGTTAGCGAGCGCGATCCCTCAACAACGCGCGCACCATCGCGAGAAACAACGACGCCTCGCGCGTCGTGAGCATTGCGCGGCCGGCGACGGCCTGCAATTCGGCGCACATGCGGTCCGGGCTTTTCTCGCCGAAGAAGTCGATCTGCTCGAGCAGTTGCCGTGTTTGCGCATGGAGGTGCTGCATCAATTGATGAGGAACGGGATCGCGATGCGTTTGTTTTGCGTGCAGCCCTTTGCCGAGCTCGTAGCAAAACACCGCGACGGATTGCGCGAGGTTCATGGTGGGGAACTCGTTCCACGTCGGAATGTGCGCGGTGCGCTGGCAGAGCATCACCTCGGCACCGGTAAGTCCCGATTTCTCGCGACCGAAGACGATGGCGATGCGATCGTTTTCGCCGAGGGATTCGCGCGCGACCTCGGCGACCGTGTCGGGAGTGAGTTGCTCGTACACCTGTCGTCCGCGAATCGCGGTCGTCGCGACGGTGAGCTGACAATCGATGAGCGCCTCGTCGAGCGTATCGACGCGCTTCGCGTTCTCGACGACGTCGATCGCACCAACCGCCCACCACGCGGACACGTTGTCGGTGCGCTCGGTCTTGCCGCCCACGATCCAGAGATCGGTGAATCCGAAGTTTTTCATCGCACGCGCGGCGGCGCCGACGTTTCCGGCTTCGAGGGGCTCGACGAGGACGATGCGGAGATGCATAGTCTGTGACTATGCCACTTCACGAAGGGCGGCAGCATCTCGCGCGCGGCGCATGGGCTGATGCGCGCGATGTGTTCGAGCAGATGCTCGCGGAGGATGCCTCGTGCGCGGAAGCGCTCGAAGGACTCGGCTGGGCGCTCTTCTGGCTCGACGATGCGCTCGCGTCGCTCGAAAAGCGTGAGGCGGCGTATCGAATGTTTCTCGAGCGCGGCGACAAGACCTCGGCCGCACGCGTTGCCACCGCGATCTCGATCGATGCGTACGACATCCACGGTCCCGCGATCGCGAGCGGCTGGCTGCAACGCGGCCGCTCGTTGCTCGCGAATCTCGAGCTCGGCCCCGCGCACGGATGGCAGGCGTTGTGGGAAGGGCATTTCATGCGTTTCGATCACGATCTGGAGCGCGCGAGAGAGAAGGCGCATCTCGCGCAGGAGATCGCCGTCGAGTTCGACGTGACTGATCTCGCGCTGCTCGCGAGCGCACTCGAAGGTCTCATCAAAGTCACGGATGGCAATGTGCGCGACGGCATGCGGCAACTCGATGAAGCCGCGGCCGCGGTGGTCGCGGGCGAATTCAGCGATCTCGATTCGATCGCGGCGACGTGTTGTCTGCTGGTGCACGCGTGCGAGCGTGTGCGCGACTACGATCGCGCGGCGCAGTGGGGCGAGCGCATCGAAGCGCTCGCGGGCAAGT
>JBQCJC010000563.1:0-3504 GCA_051953135.1 Thermoanaerobaculia bacterium
ATACATATCGAGGCGGCCGAAGAACTCCGCGATCTTTCCGTACGGAAACGACGCGAGAAAATCACTGCCGAACAATTGCAGCGCCTGACGAACACCGGTCGCCGCGAAGTGCGCCAGTGAATAGAGCCAGAGAACGGCGAGTAGAAGTTTGCGAAACATAACGGCGTGCGGGCGCGGATTGTATATGGCCGCGCGATGCACCGCGTTACTCTTCGCCGCGAACGGAGGAATCCATGAATCGTCGTCCCCTCATTCCGTTGCTTGCACTGCTCGTCTTCTCCGCGGTGCAGGCACCGGCGCAACAGAAATACGACGTCCGCACGAACACGCTCGCGAACGGATTGCGCGTCGTGACGATGGAAGATCGCTCGATCCCGATGATCAGCCTCTACGTCTTCTATCGCGTCGGCTCGCGCAACGAACGGCCGGGCATCACCGGCGTCTCGCATCTCTTCGAGCACATGATGTTCAACGGCTCGGGCAAGTTCAAACCGAAGGAGCTCGATCTTCATCTCGAAATGGCCGGCAGCGGCGGCAACGGCTACACGACCACCGACTTCACCGCGTACATGGAGACGTTTCCGAAGCGCGCGCTCGACACGGTGCTCGATCTCGAATCCGATCGCATGAGAAGCCTGCTGCTCACGACTGAGAATCTCGAGCAGGAACGCGGCATCGTCAAAGAAGAACGCCGACTGCGCACGGACAACGTGCCGCGCTCGCGCATGTACGAAGAGCTGATGGCCGCGGCATTCGTCGCGCATCCGTACCAGTGGCCGGTCGTCGGCTGGATGAAGGATCTCGACGCCATCACGCTCGATGAAGCGAAGCGCTACTTCAACGATTACTACGGACCGAACAACGCGACGATGGTCATCGTCGGTGATTTCAATACCGCGGATCTGCTGAAGAGCGTCGACCAGTGGTTCGGATCCGTTCCGTCGCGCGGCAACATCCTTCCGGTCGTCGAGTCCGAGCCCGATCAGCAGGGCGAACGTCGCATCACGCTCGAGAAAGATGCAGCGCTGCCCGCGGTCATGATCGGATTCAAAACACCCGCGGTGCGCGATGCCGATGCACCGGCGATCGAGTTACTCGAGGCGATTCTCGAGCGCGGCGAGTCGTCGCGTTTGTATCGCAAGCTCGTCTACAGCAGTCTTGCCACCGAAGCCTCCGCCTCGTTCCTCGGGCTCGATCATCCGAGCATGCTTCTGATTTACGCGCAGTCGCAGGAAGGAAAGAGCGCGGCGGAAAATGAGAAGGCGATCGACGAGGTGCTCGCCGACGTGCGCGCGAACGGCGTCACCGCGGAAGAATTGCAGAAAGCGCGCAATCAACTGCGTGCACAACTCGCGCGGGACATGCAGACGATGGACGGCAAAGCGAATCTCATCGGCACCAGCGCGATCCGCTACGGCAGTCCGACCGCGATCTTCGAACGCGCCGATGTGTCCGAGAAAGTCACGCAGGACGACATCAAGCGCATCGCCAACAAGTTGTTCGTGAACCAACAGCGCACCGTCGTCACGCTCGTGATCCCCGAGAAAACTGCCGGAGGTGCGCAGTGAAACGCAACGCTTTGATCCTCATTGCACTGCTCGCGCTTTCCGTCAACGCGCAACAGAAGATCGACATCAAACCTCCCGCGGGAGGCATCGATCTGCCCGCGTACACGCGCACCGTGCTGCCGAACGGACTCGTGGTCCTGCTCATGGAGCGCGCGAACGATCCGCTCGTGCACATGCGACTCACCATTCGCAGCGGCTCGGCCGCCGATCCCGCGGGCAAGGAAGGGCTCGCGTCGCTCACCGGCGCGCTGCTCACGACCGGCACCGCTTCGCGCAACGCGCGGCAGATCGCATCGGAGATCGATTTCGCCGGCGGTCACTTGTCCGCGGATACGGATCGCGACGCAACGACCATCACCGCCGAGTTCCTGTCGCGCGATGCGAAGAAAGAGCTCGAGTTACTTTCCGACGTCGTGCTGCGTCCTTCATTCGCGAAAGAAGAAGTCGATCGCATGCGCACGCAGCGCGTCGCGGAAATCACGGCCGCGGGTGAGAATCCCGACGCGTTCGCGACGTCGCAGTTCTACGCCGCGCTGCTCGCGGGCACGCGTTACGCGCACGATCCGCAAGGCAAAGCGACGACCGTTCCGTCGATCACGCGCGACGACGTCGTTGCGTTTCACAAGGCGCGTTACGCGCCGAACGAAGCGGTGCTCGCAATCGCCGGCGGAATTCAAACTGCACCGATGCTCGATCTCGTACGCGGCGCATTCGGCAAGTGGGAAAAGCGCAACGTCGCGAAGATCGACATCGGTACACCGAGGGCGGTCGAAGGGAAGAAAGTGCTCGTCGTCGATGCACCGGGCATGAACCAAACGCAGGTACGCATCGGCTCGATCGGCATCAAACGCAACGATCCCGATTACGTCGCGATCAACGTTGCGAACGCGGTGCTCAGCTCCGGATTCTCATCACGACTCACCGAAGAGATTCGCGTGAATCGCTCGCTCACGTACGGCATTCGCAGCATCTTCAGCGCGTGGGTGAATCCGGGTCCGCAGTTCATCAGCACGTTCACGCGCAACGCGACGACGCGCGACATCATCGACGCGACATTCGGCGAGTTGAAGAAGTTCCATGACGGTCCGATCACGGAGAACGAAGTGACGCGCGCGAAAAACATCGTCCTCGCGCGCAACCTGCTCGCGCTCGAAAGTGCGGAAGCTCTCGCGTCGATGATGTCCGCAATTGAGATTTATGGATTGCCGCGCGACTACGTCGAAACGCTTGCGACGAAAGTGCAAGCCGTGACGCCGGAGTCGATCAAGAAGACGATCGCCGATCACTTCGAATCGAACAACGTGCTGATCCTGCTCTACACCACTGCCGCCGAAACCGAATCGAAGCTCAACGGCCTCGGCACCATCACGAAAGTGAAGAACGTCGAGTAATGGCGCTCACCTCCACGATGTACGCGATCGGCGTCGAACTTTCCGACGTCGATCGCGGCGTGTACGAAACGCTCGACATTCGCGCGGCGATGCACCCTTCGGAATCGCCGGAGTACTTCGTCACGCGCGTGCTCGCGTATTGCCTCGAGTATGTCGAGGGAATCGCGTTCGCGGCCGGCGGCGTGTCGGATGCCGACGAGCCCGCGGTGCTGGTGCGCGATCTCACCGGTCGCATCACCACGTGGATCGAGATCGGCGCGCCCGATGCCGCGCGATTGCATCGCGCGAGCAAGCTGGCGGAACGCGTCGCGGTGTATTCGCATCGCGACACGCGCAATCTTCTGCCGCAGTTGCGCGCCGCGCGCATTCATCGCGCCGAGGAGATCCCGATCTACACGTTCGATCGCGGCTTCATCGATGGGATCGCGGAGAAGTTAGGGAGAAGAATGAAGTGGGTGATCTCCGTGAGTGAGCGGTATTTGTATTTGGATGGTGAAGGAAGCGCGATTCACGAAGAGAAGATTGGTGGAGCGGCGGGCTCTTAG
>JBQCJC010000564.1:0-2673 GCA_051953135.1 Thermoanaerobaculia bacterium
TCAACGCCGACCTCGCGCGCGCCGAGAACGAGATGCAGCAGGTCAAGGGCGCCGGCCTGGAGACCGAGGAGAAGTGCGACAAGTGCGGCTCGCCGATGGTCATCAAGTTCGGCCGCTTCGGCGAGTTTCTCGCCTGCACGAACTACCCCGAATGCAAGACCACGAAGGAAATGCCGAAGGGCGACGCCGCGGAAGCGACGTCGGATGACGAGCAGATCGTCTGCGACAAATGCGGTAAGCCGATGCAGCTCAAGCGCTCGCGTTTCGGTCAGTTCTTCGCGTGCACCGGTTACCCGGACTGCAAGAACACGAAAGATCCGCGCCTCATGAAGCAGGCCGCGAATCTGCCGAGCGAGCCGCAGCCGCCGTGCGAAAACTGCGGCAAAGAGATGATTCTCAAGAGCGGCCGTTACGGTCCGTTCTACTCCTGCGCCGGATATCCGGAGTGCAAGACGATTCGCAAGATCGGACGCGGTGGTAAGTCGGCGACTCCGCCGAAACCGACGGGCGTGAAGTGCCCGAACTGCAATGAAGGCGAGCTCGTCGAGCGCATTTCGCGCCGCGGCGTTTTCTTCGCGTGCAATCGCTATCCGAAATGCGAGTTCGCGTTGAACAATCGCCCCGCCGCGCGTCCGTGTCCGAAGTGCCACGCGCCGTATCTCCTCGAAAAGGAGACGAAGCGCGAAGGTCACATCGAGTACTGCAACAATCCGGAATGCGATTACCGCGCTCCGATCGCGGCACCCGCAGCGGCGAACGAGTAAGTGGAGCGGCGGGCTCTTAGCCCGCCGACCGTTTTCTTACCGGCGAGCTGAGAGCTCGCCGCTCCATTACACTCCCGCCCCACATGCGCCGTCTCCTCGTCATTCTGCTGTTCGCGTCGTCGCTGATCGCGGACGAATCCTCCACCGCCGCGCGACTCGAATCCCTTCGCAACGATCCTCTTCTTCTTCGCCGCTTCCTCGAGCAGATGCCGAAGGGTGGCGATCTGCACAATCACCTTTCCGGAACCGCGTACGGCGAGACGTACATCAAGCTCGCGGTGAGCGATGGTCTTTGCATCGATACGCAACGACTCGCGTACACGCAGTGCGATGCCGAAAGCAAAACGCAGGTTCCGGCCGCGCAGGCGTTAAAGGACTCCGGTCTCTACACGAAGCTGCTCGATGCGATGTCGATGCGGCAATTTCGCGAAACCGATGAATCGGGCCACGATCATTTCTTCGCGACGTTTGGAAAGTTCAGCGCGGTGGCGCGCAATCACGTTCCCGAAATGCTCACCGAAGTCGTGTCGCGATTCGCGCGCGAGAACGTTGATTACGTCGAGTCGCTCTTCTCGCAGGATCTCGGCGCCGCTCGCGAGCTCGGGAAGACACTGAAGCCCGGCGCATCGTTCGAGGAGATGCGCGCAGCGTTGCTGCAGAACGGTGTGCCCGAGGTGGTGAGGCAATCGCGCGCGACGATCGATGATGCCGAAGCGAAGATGCGTGACGCACTCGGATGCGCAACGCAATCACCGAAGCCCGGCTGCGAATCGACGCTGCGATATCTCTTCGAAACGCATCGTGCGTTTCCGCGCGAGCAACTCTTCGCGGAGATGCTCGTAGGCTTCGAGCTCGCGAGCGTCGATTCGCGTGTCGTCGGCATCAACACGGTGCAGCCCGAAGATTCGTTTGGCTCGATGACGACGTTCGATGAGTTGATGCGCATGTTCGTGTATCTGCGTGCGCTCTATCCGAACGTGCGCGTCAGCGCGCACGCAGGCGAGCTCGCGCCCGGACTCGTGACGCCCGAGGGATTGCAGAATCACATTCGCGACACGGTGAGGATCGCGAAGGCTGAGCGCATCGGACACGGCGTCGACATCGCGTATGAAAGCGATGCACTCGTGCTGCTGCGCGAGATGGCGAAGCGTCCCGTCACCGTCGAAGTGTGTCTCACGAGCAATGACGTGATTCTCGGCGTCACGGGCAAACGTCATCCGCTGCGTCTCTACATGAAGAACAATGTTCCGGTCGTGTTGGCAACGGATGATCCCGGCGTGTCGCGTCGCGACATGACCACCGAATGGCAGCGCGCGGTCGAAGACCATGGCGTCAAGTATCGCCATCTCAAACCATTCGCGCGCAAAAGCATCGAATATTAGTTCGTCGAAGGCGCGAGTTTGTGGAACGATCGCGAGTACAAGAAGCGCAACGCCGCGTGCGCGAAAGACGAATCGGATGCGTGCAAGACGTTTCTCGCATCGAGCGCGAAAGCACGCGCGCAGATGCGACTGGAACGGCGTCTGCGAGAGTTCGAGAATACGGAACTGCGATGAGTGAGCTTTGGGGACCGATCGATCTGAAACAGTGGCGCAAGACGCCAGTGACGGAAGGCCGCGCCGCAACCGATGCGGACGTGAATGCCGGTCGCGCGGTGTTCGCTGTTGGTGGGGAGCCGGTGGAGCTCGATCTGCCGTCGTGCGCGATCGTGACGGAAGAAGACGTCGGTGAGCCGACGCCGGTGATTCTCATTCAGGCCGAACGTCTCGACGACGGAACGATCGCGGTTGGATATCGACTCGTCGACGGAGGCACCGGCATCGCGACGCTCGCCGAAGTGGAGTTGCTCGCGGAGCCGGACGAACGGTTTCGCTGAGTTGGTCATCCCCCCCCGAGCGAGGGACCAGGC
>JBQCJC010000565.1:0-5941 GCA_051953135.1 Thermoanaerobaculia bacterium
CCCCCCCCCGCGGGCCCCCCCCCCCCCCCCCCCCACTTCGCCGTCCAGCGAGGATTTTCACGAAGCTGCGGCTGCGTAGTTCCTCCAGCGACAATCCGGTCGCGAGCGCCTCGTCCTCCGTCAGCGCGCCGCTGTTCATGCCGCGCAGGAAGTAGTTCAGCAGGCCCTGTCCGGTCGCCGCATCGTCGAACACATCGCCGACGAGCGTCGCCTGTCCGGCCTTCTCCATGAAATTGCGCAACCGTTCGGTTGCGGCGGCGAGACCGGCGAGGAAGAACGAATACACCGCCGCGTAACGCGTCGGAAGTTGCGCGGGATGCAAATCCCACCCCTGGTAATACGCGTGAATCAGCGAGTGCCGGATGTGATCGACGTGCAGCTTCCACGCGCGATGAATGGTCTCGCGATCGCCGATCGGGAGAATGTTCGTCGCGCCGTCGCTGAGCCAAAGTCCCGTGCCCGAATACGCGACCTGCATCATGTGCCGCGCGAAATCGCACGCGGGATGATCCATGCGCTGCTCGGACGCGGTGATGTTGCAACTCGCGGTGTAGTCGTACGTGCCGAAATGCGCGGCCACCGCGCGGCCGCGCGCGGCATCGAGAAAGCGCGGCAGATTCGATTCACCGCGCTCGCTGAGAATCGACTGCGTCGTCTCGATCATGAACTCGAGTCGCAGTGAATTCGGTGCGAGCCCGAGGCGTGATTCCATCGCATCGAAGACATCGGCGAGCAACGTGACCTGCTCGGGCAACTGAATCTTCGGCAGCGTCACGACGAAGTTCGACGGCAGCTTTCCGCCGGTCGCATCGAGCACGCTCGACAACACGATGTCGACCGTGCGCAGGCCGCGGCGCATCAGCTCCTGCGAAAACGGTTTGATGCGAATGCCGATGAACGGCGGCAGCGTGCCTTCGTTCATCCCCTTCACCAACTCGTTCGCGACGATCGACGCGTGCTTGTCTTCCTCGTCATCGGGACGATTGCCGTAGCCGTCTTCGAAGTCGATGCGAAAGTCTTCGATCGGCTCGCGCGCGAGCTTCTCGACGACGCGCTGCCACACGATCTCCGCGTGCAGATCCGGCAGATCGATCGCGCGCGCAAACGTGAACGGATCCACGCCATGCTCGTCGAGGACCTGCATGGCCTTGTCGCCGAGCTTTTGCGCCGTGTCGTGCTTGAAGAGATGCGCGCCGCCGTAGACGGTATGCACCGGCTGACGCTCACCCGCGGAGCCGGGAAAGCGTTTCATGAAGGGGACGAGCGCCTGTTCAAGCGGCTTCGAGAGAACGTCGATTTGTTCTGAAGTGAGTGTGGTTTTCATTGTTTGGTAATCGGTAGTCGGTAGTCGGTAGTCAGGAGACCGCCACCCATCCACGAAGGAGTGGCTTCGGTTCTCCCGGCTACCGACTACTGACTACCGACTACTGCCTCCAACTACTGTTTGCGAATCACATGCGCCACGGCCCAGCCCACCAGCACCAGCACGCCCAAAACAATCGGGCTGTAGCCTTGCGTCGCGACCGGATAGTGATTGCTGATCATGATGAACACGACCGGGATGACCATGTACGTGTTGTGCTTCGAGCGGAACTTCGCGCGCTCGGCGAGAACCTGATCGGGCATCCCGCCGTCGCGCGCGGCCGCGACCATCTTCTTCTGCGCGGGGATGATGCGCTCCCACACATTCGCCGCCATGCACGTGCCCATCAGCGCACCGACGTGCAGGAACGCGGCGCGTGGCGTCATCACCATCGGCAGCGCGTACGCAACGCCCATCAGCAGCGCGTACGAAATGAAGATCGCCAGCGGCTCGATCTTCGCGAGCGGCGAGAGCCACAGCACGTCGTAGATCTTGTAGCCGACGAACAACGTCGCAATGCCGGCGATCGCGGCGATCTTGAACTTCGATGGATCATCGACGAGCAATCCACCGATGTAGTAGACGAGGATCATCAGCAGCAGGCCGCTGACCCACGTGCTCATCGCCTCCCACTTGAACCAGTGCAGCGTGTGTTGCGGCGACGGCGTCTTCGTTTTCGTGACGCGATAGAAGCCACCGCTGTGCACCATCCACACTTCATCGGGATCGCTCGTGTGAAAGCGGCGATCGAGCCACGTGAAGTAATACGTCGCGCCGACCCACATGATGCCGGCGAAGACGTGCGTCCAGCGAAAGGCGAGACTGATCCACTCTTGTACTGTGTAGTTCAAATCGCCATCACTCCCCGCTTCGTGTATTCCGTGAGTCGCATCAGGATCTCCTCATTCGTGGCTGGAAGCCGGAGTTTGGGGACCTCCCCATTGGAAACGAAACGGAGCGCGTGCTTGACCGCGCACCACACCGAGATGGCCATGAGCAGCGGCGGCTCGCCCACCGCTTTGCTGCCTTTGATGTTCACCGGATTCTCGACGTCGATCCAGTCGACGCTGAAGTGCTCCGGCAGATCATTGACGTTCGGAATCTTGTAGGTCGTCGGCGAATGCGAGAGCAGCACGCCTTTCTCGGTGTAGCGCAAGTCTTCCGTCGTAACCCAGCCCAGCCCCTGGATGAAACCGCCGACGAGCTGGCCGCGATCGATCCCCGGATTGAGGGGCTTGCCGATATCCATCAGGACATCACTGCGCAATACCTTCAACTCGCCCGTGAATCGATCGATCAACACTTCGGAACACGCGGTTCCCATCGTGAAGTAAAGGAACGGATGCCCCTGACCGCTGGTCCAGTCCCAGTCGATGCGCGGCGTCGCGTAAAACCCGCGCTCGCCTAACGGCACGCGTTCCATGTACGCGGCCTTCACGAGCTTCGGCCAGTCGAAATCGGGATAGCGCGTCTGCACATCATCGAGGCGCTGGCGCAACCGCACGCACGCATCGCGCGCGGCGAAGCCGTTGAGATCCGCGCCGCTCGATGCCGCCGTCGCCGACGTGTTGTTGTTTTTCTCCGTCGACGTCTGCATGACCTGTACGCGTGCGAGCGGCACGCGTAATTCGTCCGCGACGATCTGGCGGATCTTCGTATTGACGCCTTGCCCCATCTCTGTCGCGCCGGTCGAAACCTGCACGCTGCCGTCGAGATAGATGTTCACGAGAGCGTTGGCCTGATTCAGAAACTTCGTGTTGAACGAGATGCCGAACTTCACCGCCGACATCGACAGGCCTTTGAGCTGCGTGCGCGAGGAATCGTTGAACGCGCGTACGGCATCCATGCGCGCGCGGTAATCGCAACGTTGTTCGAGCTCGGTGAAGAGTCGCGGCAGCGTGTTGTTCTCGACGACTTCGAGATACGGCGTAGTGTTCCGCGTGTCGATGCCGTAGCAGTTGATGCGGCGAATCTCGAGCGCGTCGCGATTCAGCGTCGCGGCGATCTCCTCGATGATGTTCTCCATCGTCGCCACGCCCTGCGGTCCGCCGAATCCGCGGAACGCGGTGTTCGGCGGGAGATTCGTACGACACACGGTGCCGAGGATCTCGGCGTTCGGGATGAAGTAGGCGTTCTCCGCGTGCGTCATCGCGCGCGCCATGACCGCGGGCGAGAGATCGGCGTACGCGCCGCCGTCGCTGTAGAACTCGATCTTCATCGCGACGATCTCGCCGGCCGATGTGAATCCGACTTTGTAGCGATTGCGGAACGGGTGACGTTTGCCCGTCACGTGCATGTCGCTGTCTTTGTCGTAGACGATGCGCGCGGGACGTTTCGTGCGCAGCGCGACGAGCGCGGCCATCGTCGCGGGATGCGTGGCCTGCGCTTCCTTGCCGCCGAACGCGCCGCCCATGCGTTTCGTGTTGACGACGACCTGACTCATGTCGAGTCCGAGCAAGTGCGCAATGACTTCCTGCACTTCGGTCGGATGCTGTGTCGAGGAATGCACGGTCAGCGCGCCATGCTCGCCCGGCACCACGAGTGCGGCCTGCGACTCGAGGTAGAAATGATCCTGCCCGCCGTTGTCGAAGATGCCTTCGAGGACATGCTCCGCGCTCGCGAGCGCGGCATCGGCATCACCGCGACGAATGAATCGCGTCTCGCCGATGAACGACCGCGCCGCGATCGCATCCTCGATCGTGAGAATCGGCGTCAGCTCTTCGTATTCGATTTGGATCGCGCGCTTCGCGGCGTTGATCGCATCGCGCGTTTCCGCGGCGATGACGACGATCGGCTGTCCGATGAACGTGCAGACATCGCTCGCGAGCAGCGGCTCGTCGGCGATGATCGGCCCGAGCTCGTTGTGCACGAGATCGCGATGCGTGTAGAGCGCGACGACGCCGTCGACGTGCTCCGGCAGTGCGATCGATTTGATCTTCGCGTGTGCGTACGGACTCCAGACGAAATCGACGATGAGCTCGCGATGCATCGGCGGGATGTCGTCGATGTAGATCGATTCGCCGCTGACATGGCCGCGCGCGGAATCGTGAGGAACGTCGTGGCCCACGTACTTCGCGCTCATGCCGCACCTCCGATCGCGTCGTAGTAGAACTTCTGCATCACGTTCTCGGCGAGCTGCAGGCGGTACTCCTTCGTGCCGCGCACATCGGTGATCGGCGCGACTTCGCCGCGCGCGCGCTCGCCCGCTTCGATGAATGTCTCGAGCGCGACCGGTCGTCCCGCGAGAAATTCTTCGGTTTTCGTGAGACGCAAAACGGTGGGACCGACGCCGCCGTACGCGATGCGCATCGCGTCGATGCGGCCGTCGGTGCGCGTCATCAGCATCGCCGCGGTGAACGAGGAGATGTCGAGATGGCTGCGCTTCGAGATTTTGTAGAGGCGCAGCGTCTCGCCGTCTTTCGGCAGCGGGATGAAGATGCGCGTGATGATTTCATCCGCGGCGAGATCGAGCGTTTTGTAGCCTTTGTAGAAGCTCGCGATCGGCACTTCGCGTTTGCTCGTGGCGCCCGTCAATTCGAGTCGCGCGTTCATGACGTAGAGGAACGGGAGCGAGTCGGCGATCGGCGAGGCGTTGGCGATGTTGCCCGCGAGCGTGCCGGCGTTCTTGATCTGCGGCGAGCCGAAGCGATCCATGATCTGCGCGAGCTCGGGCACGAGTCCGCGAATGGCGTGCTCGAACTGCGTGAGGGTCACGCGTCCGCCGACGACGAGCGTGTCTTTGTCGATGGCGATCTCGCCGAGGCCGTCGAGCGCGTCGAGCGTCATGACGGCTTCGGGCGTGAAGTTGCGCTTCGTGCGCCACACGCCGAAGTCGGTCGCGCCCTGCACGATGACGGTTTTCGGATGTTCTGCTTTGAACTTCGTCGCGTCTTCGATCGACGTCGGTTTGTAGAAGTGATCGATGCGCACGGCATCACGCTCGACTTCACGAATCGCTTCGAGGATGGGCCGCGGCGGATACAAGTCATCCGCTTTCGGTTGTTCCGTCACGCACGCGGCGGCTTTGAGAATCGATTCGTAGCCGGTGCAGCGACAGAGGTTGCCGGTGACGGCATGTCGTGCATCGCGCGATTCGGTTTCGAACATGCCGGCCAGCGCCATGACGAATCCGGGCGTGCAATAGCCGCACTGCGCGCCATGACACTCGACCATCGCTTCCTGCATCGGCGTGAGGCCGTTCTTCGACAATCCTTCGACCGTGACGATGCTCGTACAGTCGAGCTGGAAGAGGAAGTGGATGCAGGAGTTGATGGGGCGATAGCGCAACGCGCCGTTCTCGACGCGGCCGACGAGCACGGTGCACGCGCCGCAATCGCCTTCTTCACAAACGATCTTCGTGCCGGTCGCGCGCTGGTCGTAGCGCAGAAATCGCGAGAGTGTTTGAAACGCGGCCGCACCGGTGATGCGATGCGGCTCACCATTGATGTGGAGGAGAAGGTAATCGCGCATGAAGTGCACGCGATTGTAAATCGTAGTCGGTTGTCGGTATTCAGTAGTCGGTGGGGCCCCCCCCCCCACCCGCGCCGCTTCGAACCTGGTCCCGCCGACCGCCAACCG
>JBQCJC010000566.1:0-23360 GCA_051953135.1 Thermoanaerobaculia bacterium
CGCGCACGAGCAATCGAAGGTTCTCAGCGAGCGATTCGAACTCTTCGCGATCGAGCGTCTCTCCCGACAACAATCGTGATTTCGCCTCGTCGAACTCCGCGTCCGCATCCGCGAGCGACGGCATCAACTCGCGAATCGGGATCTGCAGCTCTTTCACGACCTTCACGTCTTTCCACGAATCGGTATCTTCCTTTTGCACGCAGACGCCGATCGTCTTCAGACCGAGCGTGTATGTGATCACGGTGTCGATCTGCGGAGCGGAAAGCTGGTGCGCGGCGACGCCGTTGACCACCGTCCCGCCAGCAACGACTTTTCCTTCGCGCAATCCAACAGCGAATGAAGCGTCTGCTTCGACATCAACGCGCACGAACGTCTGCGGCGTCGTGAGCTCGAGCGTGATGATCTCCGCCGTCAGTTGCGCGGCAGCGGCTTTTGCCTGCACCGCGAGCGGCACGAGCCACGGACCGCGTCGCAGCGTGAGCACGCCGTGGCGAATCGTGAGCTCGTGACGCGTGCGAAGACGCTCGAGTTGCTCGGATGTGAGCCGCACGCAGTCGAGGCGCACGTCCGATCGTTTGAAATCGCGACGCTGGATCGTCCAGCCTTTCGGCGAATAGAGCCACTCGCGTGGCCCTGCCCACAGGACATGAATTCCTTTGCGCTCCGGCGCGACCTGCGGAATCGCGTGGACAAACATCAAAACGTCTCGATGATTTGATTCGGATCGACGAAGCTCGTTGGATCGGCTACCTGATTGAAGAGTGTTTCCGCTTCGGCCTCGACTGCGGCGAGTCCTGCGAATTTGAGGAAGAGGGTCATCATGTCGCCGCCATCGGCGACTTGCGTGTCGCCGACGAAGCGCAATTGACCTTTGAGATCGACAGCATCGAGCGGCGTGAATCGATTGCCGAGGAATGGCGGGCGAAGAAGCAAGTCGGCGCCTTCGAAGGGATCGCCAAGCACCGTCTCGCCCATCGACTGCGGAATGCCGAGATACTGCGCCCAGCAGGCGGTGCGCAGCGCGCGCGCCGGATTGTCGCGCGACGCCGCGAGTTCCTCGGGAATCGCAAACGCATTGATCTCGCCGTCGAAGAAAAAACCGCGGCGATTGAGATTTGCGGAGCCGATGGAGACGAACACGTCGTCCACAACCATGATCTTCGAATGCACGTAGATCGCTCCGAGACGCGAGTGCGTGACCGGCGCGCCGGATTTGTGCGGTCGCGGCGTGGAGAGCCAGCGCGTTGGATCACCTGGTGTGGTCGCGCGCAGCACATCGACTTCGGTCACGAAGTCTTTCGCGCTGCTGCCCTGCAGGCGCGTGGTCGAGTGAATGAACATCAGCTCACCATCGATCCACATCCAGAACGGCGCCTTCGGAACGCGCACGTCGGGACCGATACGGAAGCGCGTGTCCGTGGCGCTAATGTCCTGCAGCAAACGCGTGCGACCGACCGCCGTGGTGCTCGTCCCTTCCGGCATCGAAGGACGGCGCTGGGGGAATCCGACAAGCAGTCGTGAGCCCCACGCATCACGCAATTCGGAGATGAGTCGCCTGCGCCGCCGCTCGCACCACGGCTGATCGCCTTCGAACGGCAGAATGATCACGAGCCGTTTGTCCGGAGCGGCGGCATTGAGCAACGCGGCGTGATAACTGCCCTCACCTAAGTTGGGCGGATTCACCGATCCTTCGGTCGTGAAGTACTGCTCGCCGATGAAAATGCTGCGTCGCGAGTTTTGGATTGCGGCGATGAGCGTGTCGTAAATCGAGCGCTCGCCCTGCGGTGAGAATGGCAGCGGTGTGGAATTGCCGTCCGGATTCGGTCCGAAGTACGTGCGACCGATGCGCGACAGATGACGCGCGCTCTGCTGCGGCAGTTCCGCGAGCGTCGGTGCAGCAATCGGATCGAGCGCTGAATCCGCACGAGTGCGATCGAAGTTCCAGCGCTCGTTGAACGAGATCCACGCATCTCGCACCACCGGACCAGAGAGCCTGCAATGCACGTCGTGATACGGCGATGGCGCATTGTGGTCCGGCGTATCGAGACGATTCTTGTTGATGTCGATGCCGCCGACATATGCGGCGTACTCGGTCTGCGCGCCGTTCAGATACTTCACGAGCTGCGACTTGTTGTGCCACACGCCGAAGTGATCGGTCAGTCCATCGAGATTGAGCGGCAGGTCGCTGCTGCCGGCCGGGTTATCGCGCAGACGCACCGGATTCCGAGCATGAATCGCAATCGGAGATCCGCCGTCGACGAGATCGTTCATCGGACCGAGAACGGTGCTCGATGTCTCCAATGCCGCGACAATCCGAGGAATCAGCGGCGCGAGACCCGCGATCGTGAATGCGCTGAATGTGCCGGCGATGATGAACGCCGGTTGATTGTGAACGGTGAAGAGCGGCGCAAGTACATCCGTCGCGATCGCAGCGTGAAAGAGGATCAGGGCCGGGACGATGAGGATCGGATCATTGAACTCGTCGAAGTTCACCTCGTCCTGCACGAACTTCGTCGCGAGCAAACGGAAGTCGCCGCCGCCATCGAGAATCGCATTCGCGATCTCGACGATGTCGCGATCGTCATCCTTCTCGAGGACGAAACGGTTGAACGCCCATCCCGTGAGCTGCGCGCCATGATTCGGATGTGCCGCGCGCTGCAGATCGGCGACGAGCGCTTTGAACGAGGGAATCCCGTCGACGAGCGGCTCGAGTTTGCTGTGGCGATGGAATCGTTCAATCGACGACGGCGACGTCGATGCGGGCGGAAACCATGAACCGAGGTCGGTGAGCTGCAGATGCAGTCGCGCTGCACCAGTCGCAGCCGGAATGCGCACGAACTCATCACCGACTGACGTCGCCGCGTTGGCTTCATCGTTCGCCAATTCGAGAATCGATTGCACTGGAATCGCGTCGTCGTTGAAAAACGCACGAACCTCGAACTCCTGCCCTGCGGATGTTGCGAAGAGCGACGCGGTGCCATCGAGCGGATCGGCGGCGATCACTTGTTCGAGATCAAAGACGTTTGGAGGAAGCGTTCGCGTCCAGCTTTGCGTCGCATCGTTGCGTTTGCGAATCTGAAACTGCACGCCTTGCGCGGGACGGCCCGCATGATCGAGCACGATCAGGCGTCGCTCGTTCGGCGGGAAGAGATCGAGCAGCGTCGGCCACGCATTTGTCGGACTGAGATCCGCGACGATTTCGGCGATGTCGCGAATCCATGCGGATGGAATGCGCGTGACTCCGTCCGAAAACACGGCGCCGATGAACACGGAGCCGCTCGTAGTCGCGATCGGATCATCGATCGAAACGAGATCATCGTCGGCGATCGGCGAGTTGACGCCGAGATAGAACGTCGGCACGGCACCGAGACGCGAGAAGACGAGTTGAGCGCCTTCAGAGAATGGGATCGGCGAAAGCTCGAGCAGCGTACTGATCGAGCCGAGTGGCGGAATCGTGATGCGTCGCACCGCGGACGTAGCGGGCGCACGCACTTCGAGAGTCTGCGCGGGCTGCGGTTGCAACTCGAGCAGGATCACGGTGGACGCGGGATGGCGCGCAACGCCAGGACGAAAGATTGGATCCGTCAGGCCACGAGGAGGATCCGGCAGAACGATCGTCGTCTCTCCAACGCGCACCGCCGCGGACGAGGTGACCATCGGAACGATACCGGCCATTTTCGTCGCGGCCATCTTATATCCAGAAATATGGATTTGCCAGCTTCCACCCTGGCGGCCTCGGCGATGCGGGTCATCGGTTTCGCTTATCCTCTCGAGCCATGACTCTTCAGCGAATGGACAACGTCAGCATCATCGTCGAGGACCTCGCGACGATGATTGCGTTCTTCACCGAGCTTGGCTTGATCCTCGAGGGCCAGACGCGAGTCGAGGGACCGTGGGTCGACAACGTGATTGGTCTCGAGAATGCGCAGGCCGACATCGCCATGATGCGCACGCCCGATGGCCACAGCCGTCTCGAACTGTCGCAATTTCAGAGACCGGCCGTGATCACTCCGGAGCCGAAGAACGCACCGGTGAACACGCTCGGCATTCGTCGCATCATGTTCGCGGTGAAAGGAATCGACGCTGTCGTCGGTCGCCTGCGCGCGCATGGCGCGGAGCTCGTGGGCGAGATCGCGCAGTACGAGGACAAATATCGTCTTTGCTATATGCGCGGACCGGAAGGCATTCTCATCGCGCTGGCCGAGGAGCTCTGGTGAAGTCTGCGCGTGGCACTCGCCGCGCATGAGGTTCGCGCGTGCCGCACTGGCTCGTCTCCCTCTTTGCGCGCTACGGCTACGCCACGCTGTTCGCGGGTGTGTATCTGGAGAACGTCGGGATCCCGGTGCCGGGAGAAACCGTGCTCCTCGCCGCGGGTTTCTTTGCGAGACAGCATGCGTTGCGTCTGTCGCTCGTCATCCCCTGCGCGATCATCGCCGCGATCCTCGGCGATAACACCGGCTACTGGTTCGGCAGACGCGGCGGCCGGACGCTCATCGAACGGCGCGGTCGCTACATCGGATTGACGACTGAGCGTGTGTCGCACGCCGAACGCTATTTTCGAGATCACGGTCCACGCACGATCTTTTTCGCGCGCTTCGTTTCCGGACTGCGCGTCGTCGCCGCGATCTCGGCCGGCGTTGCACAAGTTCCGTGGCGTACATTCCTTCTGTACAACACCGCCGGCGCGATCGCATGGGCCACGATCATCGCGCTCCTCGGCTATCTGTTCGGCCAAAGCTGGGCGCTGCTCGAACATCGCATCGGCGAAGCCGGCATCGTGCTCATCGCACTCGTCGCCGCGGCGCTTGTTTTGTTCGTGCTGCGCAAACACCGCGTGCGCATCGCGTCGTGGATCGCGAAACGCCTGCCCGCGAATCTCACGCTGCGCGAGGCGTGGCTCCTCGCGACATCACTCCTCTTCATCGGTCTTCTCGGAAAGATCATCGAAGACGTCGTGACGCGCGAGTCGACGCCATTCGACGATTCAATCGCAACGTGGATCGCATCGATTCATTCGCCATTCGCGAACGTGTTGTTCCACATCGCGAATGCACTCGGATCGAGTGTGCTGGTCATCGCCACGTCGATCGTGATGATCGTGTGGTGTTTGCGACGCGGCGACCGGCGCGCGGCCGTGATTCTCGCCGCCATCGTTCTTTCGACGGAGTTGCTCGATGTGCTGGTGAAGCTCGCAGTCGAACGTTCGCGCCCCGCGAATCTCCATGCAGGCAGGTTCCCGAGCGGGCATGCCGCGAACGCAGTCGCCGTCTACGGCTTCATTGCGTTTCTGATCGCGCGCGAACGTCCTCGCTCCCGCCGCGTGTTGTTTGTCGCCGCCGCGTTCATTGCGCTACTCGCGGGCCTCGCTCGCCTGTACTTCAAGCTGCACTGGACAACCGACGTTCTCGGCGGCTGGTGTCTCGGACTTCTTCTCCTCGGCATCGCCGTGTTCCGGCTCGAACGAAATCCAAACGAGATCTAAGGACCACTACGGTTTCTTCGGCGTCTTGCGCACCGGAAAGTAAAACATCACCGCCCTGCCGAGGAGTGCGGTTGCACCGGCGAGCGGAATCGCCTTTTCGCCGGGCGGTGCCTCGCGAAGCGACAGAACGGCGATCAGCGCACCGAGAAAGAGAAGGATGGCGCGGCGTTCCCAGGCGTGAGAGCTCATGCGAAGCATCGTTGAGTCGCTTCGTACCGCATTCAAGAAACGCATGAGTTCCACTTCGCGATCTCATTGCGATCGCTACCACAAGTGGAACATCCACGCCCAAGTGATCACATGATCTCGCCCGCTTCATTGCGATCGATAAGTAACCTATGCGTGTCTATGTCGTCGAACTCCCCACGCCCGGAGATCGTGGCGCTCGCGAAAGCCATCCATCGGCGCATGCGCGAATGGGAGAGCGTCAACGCCGCCGCGTTCAAGATCGACAACGCGCTCTCGCGCATCCTCGAAAACGATCCTGACTACGAGCCCTACCGCCCGCGCGCCGTCGACAAGCAGCGCGGTCCGGCCATCGATCCGAGCGTTTTCACCGTTCGCAAAATCGCGGAGCGACTCGATACGACGGTCAGCGATCTTCTCGGCGAGACGACGCTCGACATCACCGTGAGCGATCGTCGCCGCATTCGCGACTGGCTCGAATTTCTGCGGCAGCGTCTCCTGCTCGATTCCCTCGACGAAGAGCAGCCGCGTCCTCTCGAATATCGCTTTCCGATTCGTCCCGAGCGTTTCATCGAACGCGAGTACGACTACCCGCAGGCATTGCACGCGTGGGTCGTGCCGGAGATGCCGGCGGCCGCTGGTGAGTCGGGCATCGACGCCGATCGTCCGTTGCTGACGACCGAGGTGCTGCACTCGATTCGCGATGTGCGGAATGGCGCGTTGCAAGTCATTCGCGTCATGGGCGACTCGATGGCGGACCTTCTTCTCGACGGCTACAATGTGCTCGTCGATACGCGACTGCAAACGCCGAAAGACCGCGACGTCGTGGCGGTGTATGTCCGCGATGAAGGCGGCGTGATCGGCTACTGGCGTCGCGAGTCGAAGGATCGCGTCGTGCTCGAAAAGCACAACGCGTCCTCGCCCACCGTCCGACTCGGACATCCGAGCGGATGGTTCCTCATGGGCACGATCACGAAGATCGTCGAAGCGCCGCTGCCGCGACTCTGACGATCGCACGATCGTTACGAAGCGTTGCTCGGAGTCGCACCGAAAACCGCCCGACTCGTCACGTCAGGATGGACGCGAACACGACGTCGTACTCGAACGCGTCCATCCCGGCGATTTGCTGCGCATCCGACCTGGCGTCGTGATCGAAGGTTCGACGAGCGTCGATCAATCGATCGTGACGAGAGAACCGTTCAAGCCGTCTCGGACTCGGACACATGCGCGGCTGCCTCGGGCTGAAACAGCACGGCGTCGATGCGCAGTCGCCGCACGCCGCGCGGAACTTCCCACTCGATCTCATCGCCAACGCGATAGCCGAGCAGCGCAGTACCGAGCGGTGCGAGCACCGAAATTCTGCCGGTCTCGTAATTTGCCTCGCCCGGCATCACGACCGTGTAATCGCGCGATTCGCCGCTTTCGAGATCGGTGACGCGCGCGGTCGAGTTCAGCGTGACGACGTCGGACGGCATGTCGTTCGGTTCGATCTCGGTGGCGCGATCGAGCTCATCGGCGAGCATCACGAGATCCTCGCGATCCGCATATTCACCACCGGCGAGTCGCGGAAGAATCCGCTGCAGTCGCTTCTTGTCTTCGCGTGTAATCAGAATCTGTTCTCTCGTCATTGTCTGTCTCCTTCGATTGTCGTGGTGCCGTGGTGGACCGGCAGGCGCACGGTGAACGTCGCGCCCTTCCCTTCTCCTGCACTACTGGCTTCCACACCGCCGCCGTGCAGTTCGACGATGTTGCGAACGATGGCCAGGCCGAGTCCGAGGCCGCCGTGCTTCGCGCGATCGGCAACGGTCGCCTGATGAAAGCGATCGAACACGTGCGGCAGGACTTCGGATCGAATCCCTCGACCCGTGTCGCGCACCGCGATCGCCACACTCTCATCGCCGGCGGATGCGGTCACCTCGATCAAGCCTCCGCCCGGCGTGTACTTCATCGCGTTCGTCAGCAGGTTCCAGAGGACCTGACGCAAACGCGTTTCATCGCCGAAGACCGTCGCCGGCACCGCACTCAAACGAATGTGCTGTCCTTGTTCTCTGGCGCGCGGTTCGAGTGTTTCGATTGCGCTCGCAAGAAGCGCCGGCACATCGATCGATTCGAAATCCAGATGCAATTTGCCCGTAATGATTCGCGAGACATCGAGCAGATCGTCGATGAGCCGTTGCTGCACGTTCGCGCTCTGCTCGATCGCTGCGAGCGCCTCGGCGAACAACTCGGAACCGGGACCGTCGGAGCGCAGAATTCGCGTCCAGCCCAGGATCGACGTCAGCGGCGTTTTCATCTCGTGCGACAGCGTCGCCAGAAACAGATCGCGCGAGTGACCTGACGCCACGGCATCCGCGCGCGATCGCGCGTTGTCGATCGCGAGCGCTGCCCGACGCGCGGCGTCTTCCGCGAGAGCCGCATCGTCGTCGCGATACCGATGTTGCGAATCGCTCGTGAAAAATCGGATGGCTCCGATCGCCGAGCCACGAATGAGAATCGGCGCGACGATCAATGAGCGAATGCCGAGACGTCGCAGAAACTCCGCATCGGTGCGATCGACGGCCACGTGATGCGCGAGAAACTCGCCGGTGACGTCAGACTGCAACACAACGATGCCACTCGCGAGCGCTCGTCGCAGCGGTGCATCCGCGGCGAGTTTCGAGAATCTCTCGAGTCGCCGCGCGACGTGGCCAAGCGACGGATCGCCAACGGCTGCGACGTTTTCGATTGTGCCGTCGGTGCGGAGAAGATGCACCGTACACCAGTCGGCAAACGCCGGCACGGCGATCGTCGCGAGCGTTCTGAGCATCTCGCGCCCGTCGACGTCGGACGCAAAGAGCTCGCTGAGCCGCAGCAGAAACGTGGTCGGATTCTGTCGTTCGTTCGATTGCATTTCTCTGAATCTCCGATGCGGGTTCAACGAAACATCGCAAGCGGCCACGGTTGCGGAACGGCGAGCAACGCGAGCGTAATGAGCGCGAGCGTCACGTCGCGCCAGAAGCAACGTCGCTGTTCGACACGCATCGATCCGTCGCCGGCGCGCCAGTACGCGTGCGACAGAAACGCGGACGGAATCAGGCACGCGACGATCAGCGCGACGCCCGCCGCGGGAAAGACACCCGTCACGAGCGACACCGCACCAATCGTCAGCATCAAGCCGGCGAGCGGCACTGCGACGAGCGACAAGGCATCGTTCTTCCTGCGCGCCGCCGCGATCAGCAGCGAGCGGTTGTACACGTCGAGATGCTGTACGCCACGCCAGGCGAGATATCCGCCAACGAATAGACGAATCGCCAGAAACACGACTCCCATGTCACGTCCTTTCGTGATGATTCAAGGCGCGAAGCGAACGTTCGCGCGCGTTACTGAAGTGCGGGCCGGCTAGAGGTGAAAGTCACCCGCCGCTTCGGGCTGATAGACCAACTCGTCGATTCGAAGGCGCCGCGTCCCGCGCGGCATCTCCCACAACACGACGTCGCCAGCGCAATAGCCGAGGAGCGCCGTGCCGAGCGGAGAAAGAATCGAGATGCGGCCTTTCTCGAAATCCGCATCGCCCGGAAAAACGATCGTGTAGAGATGCGTGGTGTCCGCATCGAGATCGGTGACGCGCACGGTCGAGTTCATCGTGACGACGTCCGGCGCCACTTCCGTCGATTCGACCTCGGCACCTCGCTCCAGCTCGCGCTCGAGATCTTCGATCTCATCGCGATTCTCGGCCGCGGCATCGAGACTGCGCAGAAGGCGCATCAGACGCGTCTTGTCGAATCGCGTGATCTGAATCGAGGAGTCCTTCTTCTTCATGCTCTGATTCTCTCCGGCTTCCGCGCCAGGAAGAAAGGGACGAAGTTGCTCGACCACTTCGCGCGGCATCTCACCCGCCGCTTCGACACTCCAGAAACTCCGATCGTCATCGATCGCATCGTGCAACTCGGGCGCGAGCACGAAGCCCAATCCACCGCCTCGCGTTCCGAGCTCCGCCACACGATCGTCTTCCCACGCGGAGCCGAGCAGCAGTGAAACAGTCGCGAGCATCTCCGGACCATCGGGGACCGCGACATCATCATGCGCGATGCCGACGAGCACGAACCCTTCTTCGCGCAGCGGACGAAGCGCCGCGCCGATTTCGTCCAATCGTTCGAGACCGAGGGCAACGTTCAACGTCAGCACGACGATCGGAACCGAACTGCCAGCGAGTCCGCACGGCAACGGCAACATCGACGGCACTCGCTGCTCGAGTGGAACGTCGAGCGCGCGTCCGCGCAACGCTTCGAGAACGCGCTCTTCGAGACGCATCGTCGGCGCGTAAGCCGGCGACATCACGTGCGGACCGAGCATCGCAGCAACACCGGCTCGTTCCAAACTGCGAGCGGCGATGACGATGATTCCGCTCGCGTCACGCGGCACGCCCAGTGGTCCCATGAACCCGGGAATGGCCTGATCGCCGGATATGGCGAACATGACCGGCATTCTTGTCGTGATGAGCGTACTCATGATCTCTCCTCGGCGTTCACGAATCACGCGGCGAGCCGACGCGGCGATGCCGCTCGTTCAACTCGTGGAGCCACGTGATGAAGCTGCAGCGCGCGACGTTCGAAATGAATCGTCAGCGATGCGAATGACCAGCAATCCGACGTTCGCAGCGCGTTGACGTACGCGATGCCGCGTCCGTCGGATCCCGCAATCGGAATTGCGAGCACGGTCCTGATGCCATCGCGCATGCGATACACCGCACCGGTCACCGCGCCGGCGATGCAGATCGCATGACCGAGCGCGTCGACCGCTGTGGAATCCGACGCGATGATCTGCACGATTTCCTCCGCAACTTCCGTGCGAAGAATCGAATCCGCGACCAGCGATCGAATCGACCAGATCGTGAGCACCGCGAGCGCGAGCGCCAGAAGAACAGCGAGCGCGAGCTCCATCACGCCCCCTGCCCCAGAAACGACGCGTGTTCGCGCGGCGGTTCCGCGATGAGAATCGTGCCGGTCGATACCGTCAGCACGGGACACGGCGCGTGGCGCGTCAACGCATCGGTCGTCGTGCCGATCGTCGTCTCCGGTCCTGCACCACGCCGCGGCTGCGCACCAACGACGACGAGATCGACTTCGTGCGTGCGTACGAACTCGATGAGTTGCGTCGCCGGTTCGCCGCGGCGCGCGAGGATCGTCAGGCGGACGCTCAGCGGCACATCGCCGAGCCACAGACGCAGTCGTTCGACTTCACGTTCGATCTCCTCATCGGACGACGCGCTCTCGTGAAAGTACAACGCGACGAGCTCCGCATCGAACGCGGATGCAAAGAGCAGCGCGTGTCGAAATGCTTTCGCTGCCGCGTCGCTGTAGTTGATCGGACACAGCACGCGCGTGACGCTCGACGGAGCGGCGTTGCGCATCGTGAGCACGGGGATGTCGCTTCTTCGGATCACGTCTTCGGCGACTGAGCCGAGGAGCGCGCGTGCGAGACCGCCGCGTCCGTGCGTTCCCATCACGATCAGATTCGCGGCGTTTCGCGCGATCGCGAGAATCGCGTCCGCCGGCTTGCCGTCCACGACCTGCAACGTCGTCTTCACACCGTGAAGGTGCTCGCTGCAAGTTTGTTCGAGCGCGCTGATCACGAGACGATCGTCGGGAACGCTCGACGCGCGAAGCATCGTCGCGTGCAACAGTGCGACTTCCGCATCGAACCGCGCCGCCAGCAGCGACGCGTAACGAACCGCGGCCGTTGCGTGATCGCTGAAATCGGTCGGCACCAAAAGTCGTCGTACAGACAGAGTCTCGCTCATCGAGTCATTCCCTCCTTTAGCGTTGTGTCTTTGCTCAGCGGATCGCGTCAGACCCAGCCGCGCTCGCGACACGCTCGTGCGACACGATCGACGGCGATGAGATACGCCGCGTCGCGCATGCGCACCTTCTTCTGTTCCGACACCGCAAACACGGCGTGAAACGCGGCCGTCATCTTCGCGTCGAGCTTGGCCAGCACTTCCTCGCGTTCCCAGAAGTAATTCGTATTGCTCTGCACCTGCTCGAAGTAGCTGCACGTCACGCCGCCTGCGTTCGCGAGGAAATCGGGGATGACGAAGATGCCGCGATCCGCGAGCACGTCGTCCGCCTCGACGGTCGTCGGTCCATTCGCTCCTTCCGCGACGATGCGCACGCGCGGACTGATGCGCAGCACGTTCGCCGCGGTGATCTGATGTTCCATCGCGGCGGGCAACAGAATGTCGACTTCCTGTTCGATCCACGCGTCGCCGGGAAGAATCTCGTAGCCGCGCTCCGCGGCGCGCTCGCGGTCGATGCTGCCGAGCCGGCTTGTGATTCCGATCAACTCCTGGAAGTCGACGCCGGTGATCTTTCGGAACGTGAATGCCTTTCGTTCCTCGTGATCCCACGAAGAGACGCAGAGCACCTTGACGCCCATTTGCGTGAGCAGATCGACGGCTTGTTGCGCGACGTTGCCGAACCCCTGCACCGACACGGACGTGCGATCGGGACGAAGACCGCGCTCGCGCAGCGCTTCGCGAATCGTGAACGCGACGCCATATCCCGTCGCCTCTTTTCTTCCGTGAGAGCCGCCCATGTGGACGGGCTTTCCGGTGATGAAGCCGGGATAACGACCTCCATGAATCGTCTCGAACTCGTCGAGCATCCACAGCATGTTCTGCGCGTTCGTCATGACGTCGGGCGCAGGCACGTCGCGAAACGGACCCGCGTCGCGCGCGATCTGTCGCACCCAGCCGCGACAAATCTGTTCGAGCTCATTCGCGCTGAGCTCATGCGGATCGCACACGACTCCGCCTTTGCTGCCGCCGAGGGGAATGTCGACGACGGCGCACTTCCACGTCATCCACATCGCCAGCGCGCGCACCGTATCCGCCGTCTCCAGCGGATGAAAACGAATCCCGCCTTTCCCAGGACCGCGCGCATCGTTGTGCTGCACGCGATATCCGCGGAACACGCGTCGCGAGCCGTCATCCATGCGAATCGGAATCGAGAAGTGATACTCGCGCAGCGGCGATCGGAGAAGGTCGCGAGTCGCGCGATCCAGATCGAGCATGTCCGCCACGCGGTCGAACTGTCGCTGTGCGGTTTCGAAGGCGTTGTGCGGCTCATCGGTGCGAGCTGATTTCGTCTCCGCTTCCGGAGAAAGGATCATCGTGGTCATGCCCGTTGTAGAGCAATCGCACACCCAACCTGTTAATCATGCATTTTCAATTACTTAGCAAAGCAGAATCCGCCACGCGCCTGTCGAAATGAGAGTCGATCGATCAATTTGATAGAGTGCTCATTCATGAAAGCGTCGGATCTTCATCACGAGGAAGTCCTCAGTTTCGAGGCAGGCGGAGGCGTCGTGCGGTTTGGCGGCTCTCGCATCATTCTCCTCGACGCCACCGCCCTCGGTCTTTTGCGCAAGGAACTGATCGAAGACCTCGGCGCGAACGGCGCGCGCATGGTGCTCACGCGATTCGGTTTCGCGCACGGCTGGCGCACCGCCGAAAATCTCCGTCGCGATTTTCCGTGGGACTCCGAGGACGAGTGGCGACGCGCCGGCGCGACCATCCTCACGCTCCTCGGTCACGCCGTCGTCGAATTGACCGACGATCCGAGCGAGGCGATCTGGAAAGACAGCTACGAAGCGGAGCAACATCTTCTGCACGTCGGACGAGCCGAAACTCCAGTCTGCTGGACGCTCACCGGTTTCGCGAGCGGCTATCTCAGCTTCTGCCGCGGCGGCGAGGTCTATGCGAAAGAAGCGCGATGCCGCGGACGAGGGGATGCGGTGTGTCACGTCATCGCCCAACCGCGCGAAGTCTGGGGCGATGCGATCGATGACGACGTTGCGTTCTATCAACGCGAGTCGCTCGATGCGGCCTTATCGAAAATCGCGCAGACCTTGAAGTCCGCCGAACAGAAACTCGAGCGCCACGTGCGAACGCTGCACGGCGCTGCGACCGACGTCAACGATCCTTCCGGCATCGTCGCCGTGAGCGAATCGATGCGCCGCACGCTCGACCTCGCGCGACGTTTCGCACGCGTCGATTCCAGCGTGCTCGTCACCGGCGAGAGCGGCGTTGGAAAGGAACGCGTCGGACGATTGATTCACGACGAATCCGAACGTGCGGCCGGTCCCTTCGTCGCAGTGAACTGCGCGGCCGTGACCGAGAGCCTGCTCGAGAGCGAATTGTTCGGCCACGCGCGCGGCTCCTTCACCGGCGCAACGCAGGATCGTCCCGGCCTCTTCGAGGCGGCCAATCGCGGAACGATCTTCCTCGACGAAATCGGAGAGATCGCAGCATCGATGCAGGTGAAATTGTTGCGCGTCCTGCAGGAACAGGAGATTCGCCGCGTCGGCGAGAACCGCAATCGCAAGGTGAACGTGCGCGTGATCGCGGCCACCAATCGCGACCTCACGCAGGAAGTCGCAGCGGGACGCTTTCGCGATGATCTCTACTATCGACTGCGCGTCGTCGAGTTGAAGATTCCGCCGCTGCGCGAGCGCAGGCAGGACATTCTTCCGATCGCGCGACGCACGCTCGCACAGGTTTCGCGCAAACTCGGGCGCCCGATGCAGGGCTTCACGCCCGCGGCAGCCGATCAGCTTCTTCGTTATGCATGGCCGGGAAACGTGCGCGAGTTGCAGAACGCGATCGAGCACGCCGTGATCCTCGCGGATGGACCGCGTGTCGATGCACGCGACCTGCCGGAAGAAGTGCGGTTGTCGGTGCCGAAGCCGTCGTCTGCCGATCTGCGCCTTCCGCTCGATGAAGTGGAACGGCGATACATCCTCGCCGTGCTCGATGCGAACGAAGGGAATCGAAAGAAAACAGCTGAGCAACTCGGCATCGGCGAAGCGACGCTGTATCGCAAACTGCGCGGCTACGCGAAATGAGTTTGCCGATCTGATCGGATCACGCGAGCTCGCCGCGTAGAATCGCTCGCGAATGTTCGCATTCAACCTCGTCGCGGTTCCGTGGGCGATCGTCGCGATCCTGCTGCTCGTGCTCGCGTCCGCGATTTACGCGCGGCAGAAGGCCTCGCGAGTGGCGGTGCTGTTCTGCGTGACGATCGTGCTGGTCGCGATCTGGTTCGCTGGATTCGCATTTCTGTTTGCGGCGACAGACATCGACGCCGCGCGTCTCGCCGCTCGCATCGGACTCGCGGGCGTCACGCTGCTTCCCGCGGCGATCTACGACTTCACGGCCACGGCGCTGCGCCTTCGCTCGTCGCGTCGTCTCCTGATCCGCACCGCATGGGTGATCGGCGCGGCATTCGCGGTGGTAACGCTTTTCACTCCGGCGATGGTCGACGCGCTGATTCGTCATCCGTGGGGCTTCTACCCGACGCGTTCGTCCGCCACCGTGCCGTTCCTCCTCTACTTTGCCGGCGCACTCGGCACGCAGCTCATTGATGGAATTGCCGAGTGGCGACGCACGACCGATCCCGCTCGTCGCAAGCGCGTCGCAAAGCTGATGCTCAGCTTCATCGTCGTTTACATCGCCGCGCTCGACTGGCTTCCGGTCTTTGGTGTGCCGCTCCGGCCGATGGGCTACGTGCCGGTGCTCGCGTTCATGATGGTGGCGTGGGGAACGATCCGCCGGCATCGGTTTCAGCCGATCACCGCGGCGCGTGCGGCGCGAGAGATCCTCGACACGATGGCCGACGCGCTGTTCGTCGTGGACGCGCGCGGCCACATTCGCGTGATCAATGACGCGGTACGCGAGCTCCTCGGCTACGCAACATCCGATCTCGCCGGTCGATCGATCGACAAACTCGAGTACAGCGAAGGCGACGAAACGATCTCGCGCACGTTGCGGGATGTCGTGCGTCGAGGCGTGATTCGCGATCAGGAGCGAATCCTCCGCCACCGCGACGGCCACGGCATCGATGTCAGCATCTCCATCTCCCCCATCGCGGAGCCGCACGGCGCGTTGGAAGGAGCGGTCGTCATCGCCCGCGACATCCGCGCGCGCAAACGCGCCGACGAAGAACTGCGCGATGCGATGCTTCGCCTCGAACACAGCAACCGCGAGCTCGAAGATTTCGCGTATGTGGCCTCGCACGATTTGCAGGAACCGCTGCGCAAGATTCAGGCATTCGGCGATCTGCTCAAGAGCAGGCATGCGGACGCGCTGTCGGATCAGGGACGCGACTACATCGCTCGAATGCAATCCGCTGCCGGACGCATGCAGGTCCTGATCAACGATCTGCTCGCGTTCTCGCGAGTGACGACCAAAGCCCAGCCCTTCGTGCGCGTCGATCTGCACGCGATCGCATCGGAAGTCGTGCACGATCTCGAAATGCGAGCGCACGAGACGGACGCTCGCATCGACATCGGCGAGCTGCCGATCATCGACGCCGATCCGCTGCAGATGCGCCAGCTCCTGCAGAATCTCACCGGCAATGCGCTGAAATTTCGGCGCGAAGGAGTGCCGCCGCTGGTGGAGATTCGCGGCGAGCTGCAGGATGGTCATTGTCGCCTGACGATCTCGGATAACGGCATCGGGTTCGATTCCAAATACGCGGATCGCATTTTCACGATGTTTGAACGCCTGCACTCACGAACAAAATACGAAGGAACCGGAATCGGACTGGCGATTTGTCGCAAAATCGCGGAACGGCACGGCGGCTCCATCGTTGCGCATGGCCGGCCCGGTGAAGGGGCGGAATTCGTGGTGACTCTGCCGGCAAAACACAACTGATGAAAAACGCTGATTCGGCCCGACCCATCGTGATTCTGCTCGCCGACGACGACGAGGAAGATCGCATGCTCTCCTCGAGTGCGCTCGAAGCGAGCCGCGTCGTCAACGATCTCCGCTTCGTCGAGGATGGCGAGGAGCTGCTCGACTACCTCTATCACCGCGGACGCTTCGCCGAACCGGGATCCTCGCCCACTCCTGGATTGATCCTGCTCGATCTGAACATGCCCCGCAAGGATGGACGCGAGGCGCTGCGCGAGATCAAAGCCGATCCCGAATTCCGGCGGATCCCGGTGGTGGTGCTGACGACGTCGAAAGCGGAAGAAGACATCTATCGCACGTACGACCTCGGCGCGAACTCGTTCATCACGAAGCCGGTGAGCTTCGATGGACTGGTCGCCGTGATGCGCGACATTGGCCGTTACTGGATCGAGATCGTTGAGCTCCCACCTGACCACCTTGACTGAAACCGAAAACGGCACGGTGCGGCTGCTGCTCGTCGAAGACGACGAGGACGATTTCGTCCTCACGCGCGAGCTGCTGTCCGAAGCAAAGCGAACGAGGTTCGAGCTCGAATGGATCTCCACGTTCGACGCAGCGCTCGGTGTGCTCGCGAAGGACGACTACGACGTTTGCCTCGTCGACTATCGCCTCGGGGTCCACGATGGGCTCGAGCTGCTCCGCCACGCGCGCGAGCTCGGCGTCACCGCGCCAATCATCCTGCTCACCGGACAAGGCGATGGAGACATCGATCTGGCCGCGATGCGTGCCGGCGCGGCCGACTACCTCATCAAAGGAACGATCGATGCGCCGCTGCTCGAACGCTCGATCCGCTACTCGCTCGAACAGAACCGCACGTTGCGTGCTCTGCGTGAGAGCGAAGAGCGTTACGCGCTCTCGGCGCGCGGCGCAAACGATGGACTGTGGGTCTGGGATCTGCGCGCGGGCGAGGTCTATTACTCGCCGCGGTGGAAGAGCATGCTCGGATTCGGAGAGCACGAGATTGGCGACTCGCCGGACGAGTGGCTCTCGCGCGTTCATCCGGACGACGCCGAGATTCTTCGCTCCGCGATCGACATGCATTTGCGCGGAGAGACGCCGCACCTGCAACACGAACATCGCATGCGCGGACGCGACGGCAAGGATCGATGGATGCTCAGCCGCGGTCTTGCGGTGCGCGACGCGAACGGCAACGCCACGCGCATCGCAGGGTCGATGACCGACATCACCGAGCGCAAACTCGCTGTCGAGCGACTGACGCACGATGCATTTCACGACGCGCTGACCCAGTTGCCGAATCGCGCGCTTTTCATGGATCGCCTGCAACGCGTGATCGAAGTGCAGCGCCGCCATCCGGAATCTTCGTTCGCGGTGCTCTTTCTCGATCTCGATCGCTTCAAGCTCATCAACGACAGTCTCGGCCACGGAATCGGCGACGAGCTTCTCGTCAGCGTGGCGCGGAGACTCACCGACCTGATGCGATCGAGCGACACCGTGGCTCGACTCGGCGGCGATGAGTTCGCGATCCTTCTCGAAGGCATCGACCACGCCACCGACAGCGTTCGTACCGCGCGACGCATTCACGACGCACTCGCCGAACCGTTCTCCGTCGGCGCACACGAGATCTTCACCACCGCCAGCATCGGCATCGCATTGAGCACGACCGGCTATCAACATCCGCAGGACGTTCTCCGCGATGCCGACATCGCCATGTACCGCGCCAAAGCGCACGGCAAATCGCGACACGAAGTGTTCGATACGAACATGCACGAGCGCACCGTCGCGCTGCTGCAGTTCGAGACCGATCTCCGTCGCGCAATCGAGCGCGGAGAGCTGCGCGTCTACTACCAGGCCGTCATCGACCTGCAGAGCGCCACGCTCACCGGATTCGAGGCGCTGGTGCGCTGGCAGCGCGGCGATTCGCTCGTCGCGGCGCAGGAGATCATCGCGGTGGCCGAAGAGACAGGACTCATCGTCCCGATCGGCGAGTGGGTCTTGCGCGAATCGCTGCGGCAGATGCGCGAATGGGACGAAGCGGGTCTTTCCGGAGGCACGCTCGATCTCCACGTGAACATCTCTCCCCGCCAGCTCCTGCACCCGAATGTGATCGAACGATTGCGTCACATCATCACGGACAGCGGCGTCGATCCGCGGCGGCTGCACCTCGAGGTCACCGAAAGCCTCCTGATCGACAACGCCGCGACCGCTGCCGAATTGCTGCACGCGCTTCGCGATGTGAACGTCGGCCTCAGCCTCGACGACTTCGGCACCGGCTACTCGTCCCTCAGCTCGCTGCGACAATTTCCTTTCGACATGCTCAAGATCGATCGCTCGTTCCTCCTCGACGCCGATACGCGTCGCGTGGACGAGATCGTGCGCACCATTGCTTCGCTCGCACGCGTGCTCGGCATGAACGTGACGGTGGAAGGGCTGGAAACCGCCGAGCAGTGGGAGCGGATGCGCGGTCTCGGCGTCGAGTTCGCGCAAGGCTTCTACTTCGCGAAACCGCTTCCGCCGGACGCTGCGATGGAGTTGCTGCGCGGTCAGGTCACACCGACCTGATCGTCGAGAGCGAAGCTCGCGCACCCTTCTTGCTACTCGATCCGAATCGGAGAGCTCGAATGGGTGCAGAACAAATTGCGCGCGTGCTCGGCGAGCAACAATGGCTCGACGGCGTCGCAACGCCGATTCAGGAAGCGATTCGCAAAGGATTCGATTCCGCGGGCGCCGGCGGACGAGCGGCAAAAAACTTTCTTCACGGCAGCGCGCTCGGTCATCCGCTGCATCCCGCGCTCGTCGAACTGCCGATTGGAGCGTGGACCCTCGCGGCAATCTTCGATTCCATCGAGGTCGCTGGCGGTGGACGACGCACAAGGATCGCGGATCAGGCAATCGCCGTCGGCGTTCTCGGCGCGCTCGGCTCCGCCGTGGCAGGAATCACGGACTGGTCGGAGACGGACGGCCGTGCGAAGCGGATCGGGCTGACGCACGGAGTGCTGAACGTCACCGCGACTGCGTTGTACGGACTCTCGCTTCTGCTCCGACGCCGATCGCGTTCAACGGGGATCAGCGTCGGCTTTCTCGCGTTCGGCGTCGCCATGTCCGCAGGATTCCTCGGCGGACATCTGACTTACGGCGAACAAATCGGCGTCGATCACACGGCCACTGCAGATCAGGAACAGCCGGAGCAGTACGTCGATGTGCTCGGCGTCGACGAGCTTGCGGAGAACAAACCGACGCGAGTCCATGCAGACACGGTTGCAGTTCTGCTCGTGAAGCGCGGCGAAACGATCTCCGCACTCCGTGAGATCTGCACGCATCTCGGCGGCCCGCTCGCCGAAGGCACGTTGGAAGGCGACAGCATTCGCTGTCCGTGGCATGGCTCGCGATTCTGTCTGGCCGATGGACGCGTGCTCGACGGCCCGGCGGTTTTCCCGGAACGCGTGCTCGACGTGCGCGTGCGCAATGGACGGATCGAAGTCCGCGCACGGCAGGAGTCCTGACGGCTGAACGATGCCCGTGACGGCAGAAGCGACTCACGTCAACGCAACGAACCGTGTCGTTGCAGGGCAGTCCTGCCCGGTCTGCGGTAAGCCGGCAAATGTCCTGTTTCTGAGCACTGACGAAATCTCCGCGCAACTCCGCATGCGCGATCGGTTCTTCGCTGCTCGTCTCGATCGCACCGTTTCACCGGATGGTCTGCGCGATCTGACCGACGTCCTTCTCGGCACACCCGCCGCGATTCTGCGTTGCATGCGCTGCGGCGTTCTCGTGCGAGACGAAGCGCGCGGCGATGATGTATTTCGCGACGATCGTTACGACGATGACGTTCTCGCGTCGCTTCACGAAACGCACGTTCGAGCATTCCGAGAAAAAGAAAGCGACTATCGCTCGCTCCTGCCGCCGAACGCAGACGTCGCAGAAGTCGGAAGTTACGTCGGCGGATTCCTGCGTGCCGCTGCCGAATGGAGCTGGCGCGCGATCGGATTCGACGTTGGTCGCGATCCCGTGCGTTTCTGTCGCGCGCGCGGACTGGATGCGCGATGCGTGCAGTTCGAAGCAAGCGAGCTCGATGATCGGGCGTGCGACGGCGTCTTCGTCTGGAATTGCTTCGAGCAGCTCGCACGACCGGTGGATTTACTGATCGAAGCGCGGCGCGTGCTGCGCGCTTCCGGCCTTCTCGTGCTTCGCGTTCCGGATGCGGATTTCTACATTCAATGCGAACAGGAGCACGCATGGAACGCGCTCGCCTACAACGCGCTGCTCGGATGGCCGCACCGCTTCGGCTACGACGTCGGAACGCTCCGCCGTCTCGTACAGAAACATGGCTTCACGTTCGTGCGCGTGTTGCAGCGGCCGGCAATCCGGCCGTTTCGTGACGCGATGCAAACGTGGGCGCGCGAAGAAGAAGCGCCCATAATCGACGCCGCACCACAGGGCTGGATAGAAGCAACGTTCGTGAAGCGCTGAGTCCGTGACGCCCGTTACCGACTCGCGTTCGCAGCCTTCGCACCGCACGAGCAATCGAGACAGCCATGCTCCGCGCACGTGCCGCATGAAGTCTTCACCTGCTTACGCAGCGCTTCGCGTGCGCGAAACACGCGCACCGAAGCGTTGTTCGCCGTGATGCCTGCTTCCGCGGCGAAGTCCTGCACCGCGGCACCATCGACATCGATGCGACGCAAGGCCTGTTCGTACTCCGGCTTCAACGTCGACGCGAGTCGCGTCACGCACTGACAGATCGCACCGCGAAGTTCCGGCGGCGGCTCGAACGCGCCTTCCATCTCACTCGCGAGCGCTTCGAGCGCGCGATTCCGCGCACCGGTTCTTCGATAGTGATCGATCACCGCGTTTCGCAGCGTTCGATAGAACCACGCAACCGATGATGTCTCATCGCGCACGTCATCGGGCTTCTCGATGCTCTTCACGAACGCGTCCTGAAGGATGTCCTCGGCGAGCGCACGGTCGCCGAGACGACTTTCGAGGAAGCCGAGGAATTGACGGTGATTGCTGACGAGGTGATGCGTGAGCTCGGGATTCATGATTCGATTCGATTCGAAGTGTAAGACCGCGGGACATGCTGCGTTGGCACTGGTGAAAGGACACGCACCATGAACAAAACCAACCACGTCACCGACCCCGTCTGCGGCATGACCATCGATCCCGCGAACGCCGTCGGCTCGTCCAGATACAACAACGAGATCTTCCACTTCTGCTCCCGCGGCTGCGAAACGAAATTCGACGCGACGCCGGAAATCTTCGCGAATCGAACCGCTGACGCAGCTTGCTGCTCCACGAACGGGCACTCCTGCTGCTGAACGTTTCGGAGGTTGTCATGAATCATGAAATCGATCCTGTTTGCGGCATGACCGTCGATCCCGCGCATGCGGCCGGTACGTCTCGCATCGGCGATCGCACGTACTACTTCTGCTCGAAATCGTGCAAACAGAAGTTCAACGCCGAGACAATCGCCAAACCTCACGCCGTGCCCGCAGGCACGAGCTACGTCTGCCCGATGGATCCCGAGGTGCGTCAGGACAAACCGGGCGCATGCCCGAAGTGCGGCATGGCACTCGAACCCGAGATCGTCAGCGCACCCGCGACGAAAATCGAATGGACGTGCCCGATGCATCCGGAGATCGTGCGCGACGCGCCGGGCAACTGCCCGATCTGCGGCATGGCGCTCGAACCGCGCACCATCACGCTCGATGAAGACAATCCCGAGTTGAACGACATGACGCGGCGCTTCCGGATCAGCACCGCGCTCACGATTCCGCTCGTGCTGTTCGCGATGTTGCGACACGTTCCCGCGGCGCACAATCTCCTCGGCCACACACTGCTGCAGTGGGCGCCGTGGATCGAGCTCGCATTCGCAACGCCGGTCGTGTTATGGGGCGGCTGGCCGTTCTTCGAACGCGCGTGGACGTCGATTGTGAATCGACATCTCAACATGTTCACGCTCATCGGCCTCGGCGTCTCGGTCGCGTATGTCTACAGCGTCATCGCCACGCTCTCGCCGAACATCTTCCCTGCTTCGTTCCGCGATGACATGGGACACGTTGGGGTCTACTACGAAGCCGCTGCCGCGATCGTGACGCTCGTGCTCCTCGGGCAAGTCATGGAGCTGCGAGCACGCAGTCGCACCGGTGCCGCGATTCGTGCGTTGCTCGGACTCGCACCGAAAACCGCGCGAGTGGTCACGCCCGATGGCCGCGAACACGACGTCGCACTCGAAACCGTGCATCCCGGCGATCTGCTGCGCATTCGTCCCGGCGAGAAAGTGCCGGTCGATGGCGTCGTGATCGAAGGCTCGACGAGCGTTGATGAATCGATGGTGACGGGAGAACCGTTGCCCGTCGAAAAGAAACCCGACGATCGATTGATCGGCGCAACCGTCAACACGACCGGCTCCGTGCTCATGCGCGCAGAACGCGTCGGCAGCGACACGTTGCTCGCGCAGATCGTCAACATGGTCGCGCAGGCACAACGCAGCCGCGCGCCGATTCAGAAACTCGCGGATCAAGTCTCCGCGTGGTTCGTTCCGACCGTGATCGGTGTTGCGCTCGTCACGTTTGCAATTTGGGCATTCGTTGGACCGCAACCACGACTCGTCTTCGCGATCGTGAATGCAGTCGCGGTGTTGATCATCGCCTGTCCTTGCGCTCTTGGACTTGCAACACCGACGGCGCTTCTCGTCGGCACGGGGCGCGGCGCCCAGCTCGGCCTCCTGATCAAAGGCCCGGAAGTCCTCGAATCGACGCGGCGCATCGACACGATCGTTCTCGACAAGACCGGCACCGTGACGACCGGGAAGATGGCGCTTATCGACTTCGTCGCAGCGCCCGGACAGGATCGCGCCGAAGCACTGCGGATCGTGGGGTCGCTCGAAGCCGCCTCAGAGCATCCCATCGCGCGTGCGGTTGCGGATGCGGCTGCGAGCGAGGGCGAACTTGCGCCGCTGGAGTCTTTCCAGAACCGCGAAGGCCTCGGTGTCGAGGGCGT
>JBQCJC010000567.1:0-5708 GCA_051953135.1 Thermoanaerobaculia bacterium
CCCCCCACCACGTTTACGGATAAACAACCTCTCCGTTTACCACCGTCATCTTCACTTTCGTCTTCCACAAATCGCTCTGCGGTGCCGCGAAGAGATCGCCTTCGACGATCGTGAGATCCGCGAGCTTGCCCGGCTCGATCGTGCCGCGCGATTTCTCTTCGAACGCGGCATACGCGGCATCGCTGGTGAATCCGCGAATCGCCTCGGACAGCGAAAGACGTTCGTTCGGCATCCATCCGCCTTCGGGCCAGTTCTTGTGATCCTGTCGCGTCACCGCGGAGTGCAGACCGAAGAACGGATTCACGAATTCGACAGGGAAATCCGAACCTAACGCGAGACGTCCGCCTGCATTGAGCACCGTGCGCCACGCGTAGGCGCCCTTCACGCGCTCGGGACCGAGGCGCGCTTCCGCCCAGTACATGTCGGACGTTGCGTGCGTGGGCTGCATCGACGCGATGATGTTGTTCTTCACGAGCCGCGGCACATCGGCGGGTGCGATGACCTGCAGATGCTCGATGCGAAAGCGATCATTCGCGGTCACGCCCGCGCGCTCGTACGCATCGATCACGTTGCGCACGCCGCGATCGCCGATCGCATGCGTGTTGATTTGAAATCCGGCCGCACGTCCGCGCTTCGCCACGTCTTCGATGTGCTCCGGTCGCGCGAGCATCAAGCCGACGTTCTTCGGATCATCGCTGTATGGTTCGAGCAGCGCGGCGCCGCGGCTGCCTAGTGCGCCGTCCGCGTACAACTTCACGGAACGCACCGTGAGCCGCCCGCCGTAATCGACGATCGGTCCGCTCTTGAACCACGTTGCGAGCAACTCGGCGTTGTCGCCGAGCATCGCGTACACGCGAATCGGAAACTTTCCTTCGTCGATGAGTTCCTGCACCGCGGTGACGGTCGCGCCGTCGATGCCCGCGTCGTGCATCTCCGTGAGACCTTCGGCCGCAATCGCATTTGCCGCAGCGAGCACGCGCGCTTTGCGCGTCGCCTGGCTCGGCGCCGGAATCGCGTCATCGATCAACGACATCGCCGCGTCGACGAACACGCCGGTGGGATTACCGTTCGCGTCACGCTCGATGCGACCGCCTTCCGGATCCTGCGTCGATGCCGTGACGCCCGCGATGCGCATCGCCGCACTGTTCGCGAGTCCCGCGTGTCCATCGATGCGACGCAGCCACACCGGATGATCCGGCACCGCGGCATCGAGTGGTTGCGCGGTTGGAAACGCCTTTACAGGCCAGTCGTTCTGATCCCAGCCGCGACCCTGAATCCATTCGCCGGCATTCGCTTTCGATGCGCGTTCGCGCACGAGCGCGATCACCGCGTCATAGGACGTCGTGTCGACGAGATTCACGGTATCGAGCGAAAGCCCGAGGCCGTAGAGATGGCCGTGAGCGTCGGTGAGGCCGGGAAGAATCGTCGCGCCAGATGCATCGACGATACGCGCGTGCGCATGCTTCGCACGCATCGCATCGGCGGGACCGACTTCGCGAATCGTTCCGCCGCTCGTGTAAACGGCCCAGTTTTTCTGCGGTGTTTGTGCGACTCCGGTCACAACCGTGCCGCCGATAAAGAGCGTACCTTGTTCGTTCATGCTGTCGTTCGGAATCGATTCCGCGGGTGGTTGTGCGGGACTGCAGGCGAGCAGAGCGATGAAGAATAACGCGGCGCTGAAACGCATGAGCCGGAATGCTACACGCGAGACCTGTCGTTTGGTGATTGCCCCATGAAAATGAGATCGATCTTCGCGCTGACGATGCTCGTCGCGACCACGGCTCACGCCGATTCGCGGCGGTTCACTGCCTCCGACCTCCCTGCCGCCAGGCTCAAGAAGCCAGGCAAAGTCGTCATCAGTAACGATGGTCATTCCATCACCGCGTGGCATTTCTTCGGGAACATTCGCGAGACGCTCGTGTCATTGCGCAGCACGCGCCTGATGGCGACACGTCCGTTCGGCAATGCGGTGTTCAACTCAAACGCGACCGCACGCGTGCCGAAGCATCTCGAAGCCGCGTTTCAGGACGCCGCGCGCGTCCACGGTCTCGATGCGCGTCTCGTCGCTGCCGTCGCGCGACGCGAGTCTGCCTTCAACGAGCGCGCGGTCTCACATGTCGGTGCCTGCGGCGTAATGCAGTTGATGCCCGCCACCGCCGAGTACCTCGGCGTCACGGACGTCTTCGACGCACGCCAGAACATCAACGGCGGCGCCCGCTACCTGCGTACGCTGCTCGACACCTTCAACGGCGATCTCGATCTCACCCTCGCCGCGTACAACGCCGGCCCCGGTGCAGTGAAAAAGTATCGCGGCGTCCCGCCGTATCCTGAGACGAAAGCGTACGTGGCCGCGGTGCGTGCGACATACGAAAAATCGCTGCTCCAATAATGTCATTCCGAAGCGTAGCGAGGGACCCGGCGGGTGGGTGGCGAAAAGAAACACGCGCCTCGCTCCCGATGTCATCCCGAAGCGTAGCGAGGGACCTTGGCGGGCGGGTGGCGCGAAACACGCGCCTCGCTCCCGATGTCATCCCGAAGCGTAGCGAGGGACCCGGCGGGTGGGTGGCGCGAATCACATGCCTCGTACCGCCACCCGAGCCCCAGGCGCCTCGCTCCCGCTCGGCGTGACAGAAAGAACTACTCCGAATACCACTCCGCAATCGCCGTCACGACTCCGCCGCGCATGATCACGCTCGTGTGTCGGGCGCAACCTTCTTCCACGCGGCAGATGTAGAAGTACTCGGTCTCGCCGAGTTTCTTCATCGTGACGTCCGGCGGGGCTGAGGCGTCGGGTCGGCCGAGGCGCTCGACGACTGCGACGGCTTTGTCGCCGAGGTTCACGCCGTTGCGCTCGCGGACATCGGTTTCAGTTGCGAGCACCGGCTTCTTGCAAGGCTCGATCGATGACAGCACCACGCGCCATGGCTTGTGATCGCGATTCTTGCGATCCACCGTCATCAACAAAAATTTATCCGGGCCGACCTGAAAACAGCCTTCGCGTTTGATCGGACCGAACTGCGCTTCGAGCGTCGTCAGCGGCGACTCGATCAGTTGATCGAGATACACCGGGTCCGCTGCGCGGACACTGCCGGCAACGAAGAGCAACGCCAACAAAGAGATCGAGAATCTCATCCCTCGCCCCACTTGAGCTTGTTGCGGAGTACGTCGAAATAGTTTTTGTCGGGAGACTGCACTAAGAGTACTCGCTCTTCGGACTTTCTGACGCAAACGCGATCGTGATCGCTGATCTCGAAGCCTTCCTGGCCATCGAGCGTGAGATAGATGTCTTTCGCATCCGGTGTCTGCAACCCGATCTCGATGTCGAGCTCGTCCGGCAACACCAGCGGGCGATTCGTGAGCATGTGCGGGCAGATCGGCGTGACCACCACCGCGCCCATCGTGGGATAGATGATCGGCCCGCCCGCGGAGAGGTTGTACGCGGTGGAACCCGTGGGCGTGCAGACGATGAGACCGGCGCCGCGAAACGTGGAGACAAACAATCCTGCGACGCTGACGCGCATCTCGATGATGCGTGCGACCGCACTTTTGTTGATCGCAACGTCGTTGAGCACGCGATAGCGTTTCGATGCATCGCGATTCGGTCCACGCACCGACACTTCGAACGTGACGCGCGGCTCGACCTGGTAGTCGCCGTCGAGCACGCGATCGAGCATCGTCGGAAACTCTTCGACGCGAATCTCGGTGAGGAATCCGAGCGTGCCCATGTTCACGCCGACGATCGGGACATGCTCGGGCGCGTGACGCGCGACGGAGAGCAATGTGCCGTCGCCGCCGAACGTGATCAGCAGATCGCTGTGGCGGCCGAGATCCGGCTTCGCGCAACGTTCGTACGCATCGCCGATCGACGTTGCGGTGTCTTCGTCGAAGAGCACGGTCAATCCGCGCGCACGAAGATCGGACGCGGTCTTCTCGGCGAACGCGAGAGCTTCAGGCGCGGTGTTCTTTGCGGCGATTCCGATGGTGCGCATCATCGTGTTGGTGACCGGCCTCGCGCAGCGAGCCTCATGCCGAGATCGCTGCCGTCGCCCTCCTCACATCTTCCGGCTCGACGATGATTCGTTCTCCGGCGCGCTCGGGGCCGAGGAAGAGAATCGGGTGCATGACTTTCTCGAGAATTGCGCGCAACGCGCGAGCGCCGAGGCGCTGCTTGCGCGCGGCGTGTGCGATCTCGAACAGCGCATCGCGACTGAACTCGAGTTGAATCTGATCGAGCGCGCAGAGTCGCTGATATTCGGGAAGGATCGCTTCTCGCGGCTCGGTGAGAATCGAAACGAGATCGCTTGGCGAAAGTTCATCGAGTTGCACGCGCAGCGGCAAACGTCCGAGCAGCTCGGGCAGAAATCCGTAGCGCACGAGATCGTCCGTCGACACTTCGTGCGATTGCGGCTCGCTCTGTTCGACGAAGCCCACGCTCTTCGCCGAGCTTTCTTCATCCATGTCGGAAAACGAGCCGGCGCAGATGAAGAGAATGTTCGAGATGTCGATCTCGACGTAGTCGTACTTGTTCCAGTGCGCGGTGACGTTCATCGGCACGAAGAGTTTCTCGCCTTCGAGAATCTTCAGCAGGGATTGCTGCACGCCTTCGCCGCCGATGTCGCGTTGCGTCGTGCTGCCGGTGCGCGATCCGCCGTTGCGCCGCGCGATCTTGTCGATCTCGTCGATGAACACGATGCCGTTCTCGGCCTGCTTCGCGTTTTGATTCGTCGCATAGAGCAACCGTCCGATCGCGACTTCGACATCTTCGCCGTAATACCCCGCTTCAGTGAATGCGGTCGCGTCGTTGTACGCGAACGGCACGTCGAGAATTTTCGCGAGCGTGCGCGCGAGATACGTCTTGCCGCTGCCGCTTGGTCCGATCAGCAGGATGTTCGATTTGCGGATCGAGACTTCGCCGCCGAACTTCAGATACTCGATGCGCTTGAGATGGTTGTACGCCGCGATGGCGAGCACCTCTTTCGCGTGACGCTGCCCAACGACGTATTGATCGAGCTGCTCGAAGAGGCGGCGAGGAGTGACGTGGAGAAAGCGATAGATCTCACGCTTTTCCTTCATCGTTTCGCCGAGTATACGGCGCGAACGCAAAATCTTTCGAAGTTATCGACTTGCAATCAAGGTGAGCCGGCGGATCTTCGCCGCCACGGGCGGATTTCAGCATAAGGAGCCTGTGGGATGTATGCTTGTGTGTATTGCCGTCAGTATGTAGTGTGGCGACCGCGGAGGTTCTTGTGCTCATCAGGGAAGCCGTTGGGACTGCAGTTTTTATCCTGCTGTCAAGCGTTGTTTCGGTTCTGGCAACTCCGCCGAAAAAAGCGTGGGACTGGTCACTCGAGGAACGCGTTGCGATTCGTACCGACGCGGCGGCGCGACAAGCACGGATGGCCGCGGCGAACGTGGGGCGCGGCACACTCCAAAGTGACGCACGGGCGAGTGACGCTGGGATTCAGCGCGATCACATCGACGGGAGCAGTCACCCTGAGCTTTTCCTTCCGTCGGAGATCTACACCATCTACATGCGCGCGGCGTACGCCTACGACGACGAACCAGCGATGCAGTTTCGGCACGACATTGCCGTTCGCCTGGCGGAGTCCGGTTTGCCGGAAGAGATCGTGCCGGCGCTCGAGGCGGAATCCGCGGTGTTTATCCAGCTTCAAACATACGAAGAACAACTCCGCGCAAGGATGGGAAGC
>JBQCJC010000568.1:0-4024 GCA_051953135.1 Thermoanaerobaculia bacterium
CGCGCCCGCCGCTCCACTGAGCGGGATGCAGCTTCTTACCAGCGCGCTCAGTGCTCCGATATCGAATGGCTTCGGCAGAAACGCGCAGATCCCTGACGTGACTGCCGTCGCCACTTCGGGATCGCGATTCGCGCTCACGACGATCACCGGAATCTTGAGCAGATCGGGATCGTGCGAGCGTTCGCGCAGGACATCCCAACCGGACACAACCGGCATCATGAGGTCGAGGACCACCACATCGGGATGCTGCGCTCGCATCACTTCGAGAGCGTCTTTTCCATTCGACGCTTCGAAGAACGCATAGCCATCCCGCTTCAGCGCGACCACGATGAGTTTGCGAATGTTCGCGTCATCATCGACGACCAGCACTTTGCATGTCTGCGCTGCCACGTCCACCAAGCAATGGAATTATGCCCGATGTCTGTCGTTAGCGAACGTGCTGTGAAGATCGCGGTGGCAATGTCTGGCGGAGTCGACTCATCGACTGCCGCGTACATTCTCAAGTCCGAGGGACATGAGGTGGTCGGGTTGTCGATGCAGATGTACGACAACCTCAGCAATTCGACGATCAACGCGGACACGCAGTACGGCGGCTGTTGCACGATCGACGATCTCGTCGACGCGCGCCGCGTCGCGTGGCGTCTCGAGATTCCGCACTTCACGCTGAATCTCGAAACGAATTTTCACGACAAGGTAATCAAGCCGTTCGTCTCCGGATATCTCGCGGGGACGACGCCGAGTCCTTGTGTGTTGTGCAACACGCACGTGAAGTTCGATCTCTTTCACAAGAAAGCGATCGCGATCGGCGCCAACAAAATCGCGACGGGACACTACGCGCGCATCACGCACAACGGCGAGACGTTCGAGCTGCGGAAGGCACTCGATCTCGCGAAGGATCAGTCGTACTTTCTGTTCGAGCTTTCGCAGGAGCAGCTCAGCGAAGCGTTGTTCCCTCTCGGTGAGTTGACGAAGCCTGAGGTGCGCGACATCGCGGAAGAAGCGGGATTGTCGGTCGCACGCAAGAAGGAGTCGTACGAGATCTGCTTCGTGCCGGAGAAAGACGGTTACGCGAAGATCGTCGAGAAGGAAGCGGGACTGAAGCCGGGTGAAGGCGCGGGAGAGCTCGTCGACACCGACGGCAATGTTCTCGGCATGCATGACGGCTACTACCACTTCACGATCGGACAGCGCCGCGGATTGCAGATCGGTGGCACCGCGGATCGCACGTACGTCGTCGATGTGAATCCCTTCACGAAGCGCGTGACGGTTGGTCCTGCAACCGCGCTGGAGAAAGATGAGTTGATCGCGGAGCGCGTGCATTGGATCAGCGGCAAAGCGCCATCGGCATCGATCGATGTGCAGGCGCGCGTGCGTTCGCGCATGGCGGATGTTGCAGCGACAGTCACTCCGCTCGATGGTGATCGTGCGCGCGTGACGTTTGCGCAGAAGCTGCGCGCCGTCGCGCCCGGACAGGCGGTCGTGTTCTATCAGGGCGACTTGTGCCTCGGCGGTGGTTGGATCACGCGATAAACGGTGGAGCGGCGGGCTCTCAGCCCGCCGAGCGTTTTTACCGGCGGCTGAGAGACCGCCGTTCGCCTAGCGCAACTGCGACAACTTCGCTTCGATCGATGGCAACCACTCCGCGGAGCACGCGGGATGCGTGCGCGCTTTCGTGAGTGCCTCGCGTGCGCCGCTGATGTCGCCATGCGCGCGTCGCAGCGTGCCGATCTTCACGAGCGAGCTCACCGCGCTCACGCTCACCGGATCCGAATCGTACAAACGCTCGTACAGCGTGAGTGCCCAGTCGCGATCGCCGGTGCGTTCCACGATCGGCGCGGCACGCGCGAGAAACTTCGGGATGCGCGCATTGCGATCCGTCGTCACCTCGCGAATCAGATCCATCGCCAGATCCTGATCTTTCGCCTCGACGTGACGCGCGAGCAATCGCGTCGCGGCGAGATCGTAGCGCGCGTAATCCTCTGTCTCGAGCGCGACATCCATCGCCACCTGATACGCATCGGTGGGACTCTTCGGATCGCGCAGCAATTGATCGAGCGCCTGCTGCGCGCCTTCGAGATTGCCGAACTTGCGTGCCTCGAGCGCGTTCATGAGACGCGGATCCATCGACCACGTCGTTTGCGCGACGACCTTCGGATTCACATACGTCTCTTCGAACTTCGTGAGCTTCACGATCAGCGAGACCACCGCGCCGAACACGAATCCGCCAACGTGCGCGGAGAACGCAACGCCGCCGCCCGCATCCTCGACGAAATGCATCTGCAGCAACTGCTCGCCGAACCACAACGGCAGCACGACGAACGCCGGCACCCAGAAGCGGAAGTTGAACATCGGCCGCCACCAGAACGGAATGAGCAGAAACTCGATCCTCGATGTTGCGAAACGCACGAGATACGCGCCCATTACCGCTGCGATCGCGCCCGATGCACCCATCGCCGCGACGAGACTGTCGGGATGCAGCGACGCATACGTCAGCGTCGCAGCGGCACCGCCGGCGAAGTAGAGAAACGCAAACAGCGGCCGTCCGAAAACATCTTCGATGAACGGACCGGAGAGAAAGAAGAACAGGAGATTGCCGATGAGATGAAGAAAGCCGGCGTGAACGAACATCGCCGTGAAGATCGTCAGCACGCCGCCCCGCGCGGACACGTACGAAAGCTTCACGCGCGGATGCTTGTCGCGCGCTTCCATCATGATCCGGCAAAGCCGGTCGAGCGTGGCCTGTTCACGCACGATACGAGACGCGGCAACGTGTCCGTATTCGTCGCGCATCTTGCGCACGTGCGCCATTCCCACCGGTCCGATGAGCTGCTCGAGCTCTTTTGGTGTTTGCAGATACGGATGCTCGACCTGGTACTCGATCGTTTCGCGAAACCGGCTCTGAAATGCGCGTGACGCGCTCTGCTCGAAGATGCCGAGAACGATGAACACGATGACGTTCACGGCAATGATCGCGTACGAAATCCACGCATGACGGCGAATCTCGGCGTCATCACGCCCGATGGGGATGATCAACATGTGGGGATCCTTATGACCGGCACGAATGATACCCTTGCCGTGGGTCCACATCACTTTCCAGACAATTGAGAGGGTCTCTATGTCCACGCAACAAAGCTGGACCGTCGACGTCGATGGTGTGACGCGTCACATCGTTGCCGAAACAGACGAAACCGCGCGCCGCACCGCCATTCGCGTGGACGGCCGCATGGTCACGCGTCCGATGCCGCTCGAAGAAGAAGAGCGCATCTTCACGATCGGATCGACCGCGTACGTTCTGCGGCGTCTGCCCGATGAAACGCTCGATCTCGATATCGCGCCGCCGCAGTTTCAGCCCGCGCCTGCAGCGCCGAGTGCATCCACGATGCAGCGCGCGCAGACGATGAGCGGCACCGCGAAACACACGATGACGCGCGTTGCTGCGCCGAAGAGCGGCTTCCCGATCTTCAAGGTCATCTTCGGGGTGATCGGCGCCATCATCGGCCTCGGGCTCATCAACTACTTCGCCTCGGTCTACAAGTACATGAGCGTGCCGTGGAAAACCTACGTGCACGAAGACAAGCGTTTCAAAGTGATGTTCGCTGGAAATCCAGAGCGCTCGACGGAGTTCATCTCGACGCCGGCGGGTGTGCTGCGCACCGTGCAGTTGAAATCGAAATTCGGCGAGCACTTCTACATCGTCGAATATCTCGATCTGCCGTTCGTCGTGCCGCTCGAAAAAGAAGGACAACTGCAACAGGACATGCTGAAAGGCATCGTCGGCAAGGACAAACTGATCAAGAGCGAGTACGCAGGTCCGGCACTCAACTTCATCACGCAGGTATCGAAGAAGAAGGACTGGTCCGAGGGAACGATGCGCGGAAAGATCCTCGTCGCGGGCAAACGCGTGTACATCGTCTACGCGTTCGTACCGCGAGGCGAATCGATCTCCTGGGATGTCGGAGAGTTTTTGAGATCGTTGGAAGTGGCCTGAGAAAACGTGGAGCGGCGGGCTCTCAGCCCGCCGGTG
>JBQCJC010000569.1:0-18269 GCA_051953135.1 Thermoanaerobaculia bacterium
ATTGAGCAGCACCTGCTGCATCTGCGCGGAATCGATTGCGACCGGAAGTGGATCTTCTCCCGCATCGACGTCGACGGCGATCTTTTCGTCGGCGACGCTTCGCACTTCCGGTGTGAATCGCTCGAGCCAGCGGCCGAGATCGACGGTGATCAGCGCCGGCTCCGCTGGTTTGCTGAAGCGCAGAATCTGCTCCGTCAGTCTTCGTCCGCGCGCGACCGCATCGCGAATTCGCACCGCGGCCTGATCGACCGTTCGTTCATTCGGCGCGCGCTGCAGCACTTCCGCGAGCGGCAGCAGCGCCATCAGCACGTTGCTGAATTCGTGCGCAACGGTAGCGGCGACTCGTCCAAGGCTCTCGATGCGCCGCGCCTGCTCGAGTTGCTCCTGCAGTTGCAGCGGCTCGGTGACGTCGAGCATCGCGCCGATCACGCGCGTGGCGTTTCCTTCCGCATCGCGAATCAGCATTCCGCGAAAAATCACGGACCGATAATTTCCGTCGGCGCGCGCGAGCCGGTACTCGCATTGCCACCGTTCGCCGTGCGCCCTCGCCTCGTCGAACGACGCCTTCGCGACAGCGCGATCGTCGGGATGAATGCGATCGAGAAACCACTCGGCTGGCGCATCGACTTCGCCCGATTCATATCCCCAGTCTTCGCGAAATGCATCGCTGAACCAGATGCGCGACGTCGCGAGATCCCAATCGATGATGACTTCGCGCGTTGCAGCGGCCGCGGTTTGAAACCGCTGTTCGCTGGAGCGAAGTGCGCGCTCGATGCTCTGTCGCAAATTGCGCTCGCGACGCTCCGTGAGCGCGCGCACGACGGCGGATGCGAGTCGCGACGCACGATCTTTGAGTACGTAATCCGTCGCCCCTTCCCGCAACGCTTCCACCGCGCGCTCTTCGCCGATCGAGCCCGAAAGAAACACGAAAGGAATCTCGGGCGCGATCCGGCGCGCGATGCGCAGCGCGCTCATGCCGTCGAAGCCCGGCATGCTGTAATCCGAGAGGATCACATCCGGGACAGTGGTCTCGAGCATCGTGCGGAATGCATCTTCGTTGTCCACGACGGTGAGCGAGAACTGCAGTTGCTCGCGCTCGAGATAACGCCTGGTCAGCTCGGCATCGCGAGGATTGTCTTCGAGCATCAGCAGGCGGATGGTTTGTCCGCCGAGGTTGGAAGCGTTCATGAGTGTGAGATGACGCGGTTGACCGCAAGCCAGTAGAAGCCGAGATCGGCGATGGTCTTGACGAACGAGTCGAAGTCGATCGGTTTCACGACGTAGCTGTTCACACCAAGGCTGTAGCTCTGCACCATGTCGCGCTCTTGTGCGGAGGACGTGACCATCACCACCGGAATCGAGCGCGTGCTCTCATTCGATTTGATCTGCCGCAGCACTTCGATTCCATCGACCTTCGGAAGCTTGAGATCGAGGAAGATCACGTGCGGTCCGCTGCCCGGAACTCGATCCGCGTACGGCCCACGCGCGAGAAGAAAATCGAGCGCTTCTTCCCCGTCGCGCACGGACACGATGCGATTGCCGAGGTTGTGTTTGCGCAGCGCGCGCATCGTCAACTCCAGGTCGCGCGCGTTGTCTTCGACGATCAGGATCTCGACTTCGCCGGTCATTGCACAGTTCCCCCTTCTTCTTCAACGGCGGGCAGAGTGAAATGGAAGCAGGCCCCTTCTCCGATTTTTCCTTCGGCGCGCACCGTACCGCCGTGCCGCGCCACGATCCGCTCGACGATGGCCAGACCGACACCGGTGCCTTCGAACTCGTCGCCGTGCAGACGCTGGAACACTCCGAAAATCTTGTCGACGTAACGCATGTCGAACCCCACACCGTGATCGCGCACGGAGTACTGATTCAACGCCCCGTCGCGCGCACCGCTGAATTCGATGCGGATCACACCCTCGCGCTTCGAATACTTCACCGCATTCGAAAGAAGATTGACGAGTACCTGGCGCACCGTCGCCTGATCCGCGAGCGCGGGCGGCAGCGGCGTGCAGACCAGCTCGATGGTACGCTCGGGGTTCGCCTGACGCAGTGTCGAAATGATGTCTTCTGCCATCGTTTCCAAATTCACGGGAGCCGGTCGTAAGGCCTGCCGGCTGAGGCGCGAGAAGTCGAGCAGATCGTCGATGAGCAGGCCCATGCGGCGCGCTTCTTCGCGCACGACACTCAGCAGGCGACGTCCGTCCTCGTCGAGCGTCGCACCGTAATCTTCATCGAGCATCAGCGCGAATCCATCGATGGCGCGCAGCGGCGCGCGAAGATCGTGCGACACCGAATACGAAAACGATTCGAGCTCGTGATTCGAGCGCTGCAACTGCGCGGTGCGCTCGCGCACTTTCGATTCGAGTTCCTCGGTCGATTGCGAAAGTCCTTCGAGCATCTGATTGAAGACCGAGGTGAGCTCGCCGATCTCGTCGTTGCCGAGGCGCGTGGCGCGCACGGTGAGATCGCCGCGCTCCGCAACAGCGCGTGAAGCATTCGTCAGCTCGAACAGCGGCTTCGTGATCACGTTCTGCATTTGCTGTGTGATCACGAACGCGATGAGCAGCGCACCGGTGATGACGCCGAGCTCGACGAGCGCGAGCTGGCGAAGACGATCGTAGATGCGCGTGAGCGAAGCTTCGACGTAGATCGTGCCGACGCGCTTGTCCCCGAGCATCACCGGTCGGTAGAGACCGAGGACGCCGTTCGCGAACACATGACCATCCGCCGACGGCTTGACGGTGAAGTGCGGCTTGCGATCGCCGCGAATGTACTGCGCAAACTGGCGCCCTTCCGCGTCGTAGATGCACGCCACCACGAACTCGGGCGCCGACCCGAGTGCGTGCAGCGTCCTGGTCGCCGCCTCGGGATCGCCAAACGCCAGCGACGCCTGCGTGTTCTGCGCGAGCACATCCGCGATCACCGTCGAGTCGTACACCATGCGTGCGCGCGTGCGATTCGTGTCGAGCACGCCGAGCGTGATCGCCGAAAGCACGAGCGCCGACGCGCACACGACGAAAATGACGAAGTTCAGCTTGCGCCGGATCGGAAGATCGCGAAGTTTCGTCATCGCACCGCGCTCCCGAGGGTGAGCAGTTGCGAGCCGAGCTTCAGATGACGACGACGCGCATCCGTGAGTCCGATCTCGAAACGCACGCGATTGCGATCGAGGAACAATCCGATCGTTCCGCCGTGTCGCACGAATTGATCGATGTCGCTCACGGTGAGCAGCGGCGCGCGATCCGTTGCCGCGAGAATCTCATCGAGCCGCTTCGACTCCGAGCGCGCGATGTACGCGAGATGACAGCCGCGAACATCAGAACCGGTTGCAATGCGGCGAATCGTCACTTTGCGCCGGTCGAACGTCTCGCCTTCGACCATATCGTCGATCGTTGAGCCGAATGGATCGACGCCGATCACGCAGAGCACGTACGGCGCATCGCGCGTGACGAACGCCGACTCCGGCCATTTCGTGAACTCGATGAAGTTCAACACGAATGCCGCCTTGAGTTGATACTCCGCGATGGGCGCTGCCGTTTGCGCAGAGATCGAGAAGACGACGAACAAGAGAGCCGCGGCGAACAACGCTCGTCGGATCACCAGGCGACCTTCACCTGTCCGACGAAACTGCGTGGAATCTCGTACCAGGCAACCGGGGACGAGAATTGCGGCTGCGGACCGGCGAGGTTGCGGGCTAACAGCGCAAGCTCCCATCTCGAAAACCTTCGAGCGAGACGCACGTCCGCGGTCATGTACGACGGAATGCGCGGATTCAACAGCGTCTGCTTCAGCTCCGCGACGTAGCGTGCGACCACGTCAAACTGCACCTCGAGTGGCAGGTCCATTACCGATTGTACGATCAGCTGATCGCGAGGATCCTGCGATTCGAATGGCGGACTGAGCGGCGACGCCGCTGCGCTGGTGAGATGAAACGTCTTGTCGATGTACGTGTAGCCGCCGCGCAACCGCCACCACGGAGTGGCGTGCCACATCGCCGACAACTCGACGCCATGACTGTTTGCGCTCTGATCATTGGCGAAAATCAACGGCGGCGGCGTTGCGCGCAAGTTGATGCTGCGCAGATCGCGGTAGCGGTTGTAGAACGTGGAGATCGATAGCGAGAGCGACTCGGACGGACGAACGCGATATCCGAGCTCGTAGGCAATGACTGATTCCGATGCGAAGTCCGGATTCGGCGCCGTCGTGCCCGTGGAGAGATCGCTGTCGAATCGTGATGGCGATCGCACCGCGCGCGAGACCGCGGCCCACACCATCGACGATCCATACGGCGTCCACGCGAGACGCACGCTGGGCTGCGCTTCCAGCCCCGTGTAATCGTTGTGCTCAACCTTTACGCCGCCCGTGAGCTTCAGCGCCTTGCTGATTGCAAACTCGTCCTGCACGAACGCGGTGAACAACCGCATCGTTTTCTGCGCGGGGAGAAACGTGAACGACGCGCTGTTGTGCAGGTCGTCGCGCATGTGGCGGAATCCGGCGCCCCACACGATCGAGTGCTTGCGAACCGGAAAGCGATGCTGGAAATCGAAGTCCGACGTGGTCAGCTCTTCGCGAAACTTCGCCGTCGGAAACGTGCGCACGGTGCGATCGAGATACGCCTGCATCACCCAGTCGGACTGCGGCGAGATCGTGTGCGTCCAGCGCGCGAGCGTGTTCTGCCCGTTCGCGTACACCGTCTCGGGCGTGTTCTGGTGCGCTTCGTACGCATCGCCCTGCACGGTCAGCGTGTCGCGTTCCGATGTGCGCCAGTCCGTGCGGAATCCGCCCTGTGTGATGTTCCAGTCGTCGTGACCATCGGCGCCGTTCACGCGACGCGTGCTGTCGCCGTCGATGCGCTGGCCGTAAACGCGATAGTACGAATCACGGCCGATCGCGCCGCCGTAGCGCACCATCGCATTCTTCCCCGCCAGCCCGCCGGCCGACGCGGACACGAGGCCGCCCTGCGTCTGCTTCGCGTTTTTCGTGATTACGTTGATCACGCCGTTGACCGCATTCGCGCCCCACAGTGTTCCACCAGGGCCGCTCACGATCTCGATGCGCTCGATGTCTTCGAGCGCAACTTGTTGTACTTCCCAGAACACGCCGGCGAACAACGGCGTGTACACCGTACGGCCGTCGATCATCACCAGCAGTTTGTCCGCGAGTGATCCCGCATTGACCGACGCGCTGTTGAATCCGCGCGCGGTGATCGCCCAGTCATGCGAGTTCGCCTGCGCGACCTGCAGATTCGGCGCGAGGATCAACGCTTCGGCGAGCGTTCTCGCGCCCGAACGGCGAATGTCTTCCGCGGTGATGACCTCCACCGCCGCCGCCGTTTCAGACAAGGGCGTGGCCGTGCGAGAGACGGACGTGACTTCCACATCCATCAACTCAGCGAGCGAAAGTTTCTTCAGCGTCGCAGGCGTCGCATCCTGCGTACTGAGAAGCATCGAACACAGAATCGGAAGCAGCGCTGATCCGGGCATCAACTCCATTTAACGGTAAAAGTCACCAGTTGTTGTCGATATCCGTAGAAATACGCAATGAGGGAAGCATTCCTACGTAAGAGATACTTAAAGAGGGAATAAAGTAGCGCGTAAGGTTTAACCGACGTGCATGGCACAATCGCCATCGGTTGAGAATGGAACCAATAGTTTCCAACAGCGATCACTCGATGCGGCTTCAGGCGCTTGCCGCACTCAGCCGTTCTGCGACGATCAACGACCTCGGAACCTTTCTCGACGACACCGTACGCGCGATGACAGAAACGCTCGCTGCCGACTGCTGCATGCTCCTGGAGCTCGTTCCGGAGAGCAGCGAGCTGCGCCTGCGCGCCGGTGCCGGTTGTCTGAAGCGAGAGGCCAGCCACGACGGTGGATCGATCGAGCTGACGATCGGCGAGAGTGATTCGCCGTGGGGTCTGCTCGTTGCGCATACATCGCAATCGGATGCGTTCGGCGACGCCGAGACCCATTTCCTGCGCGCCGCCGCGAACCTCGTTGCGCTCGCGATTCATCGCGATCTCAAAGATCGCCGCCCCGTGCTGGCCGATTCGGAATCGCGCTTCGCGAAGTTGTTTCAGGCGAGCCCGGTCGCACTCGCGATCTTCACCGCCGCGGAAGGACGCGTGCTCGATGTGAATGATCGCTGGCTCGATCTTTTCGGATACCGGCGCGAGGAAGTGGTCGGCCGCACCAATGCCGAGTTGAACGTCGTTCCTGAATCACTCCGCGAAGAAACGAATTTGCGCGTTCTGCGTGATCCCGCGAGCGATCTCGAATTGCAGGCCCGAGCGAAATCGGGCGAGTTGCGCGATCTCATCGTGGCCACGGTTCCGATTGACATCGGATATGAATCGGAGACGTGGCTCTCCGCGCAAGTCGACATCACCGATCGCAAACGCGCGGAAGCGGAGCGCGATCGATTGCTGGCGAGCGAGAAAGCCGCGAGAGCCAGAGCCGAAATCGCGCTCGATCGATTGCGTGCGATCGAAAGCATCACCGACACGGCGCTGCAGCGACTCGGGCTCGATGAACTGTTGCGCGAGTTGCTCTCACGCGTCATCGCCGCGCTGAACGGAACGTACGGCACCGTCACGCTCCTCGTCGAACGACATCGCGAGCTCTACACGCGAGCGGTCGTCGGACCGGCGATTCCATCGAACATCTTCTCCGTGCGCGTCGCACTCGGGAAAGGCGTCGCCGGAAAAGTCGCGGTCGACGGACAGCCGCGCAACTGTCGCGATCTCGCGGAGCTCGATTTCTCGCACGTCAGCGGAATGACGAGAGAACAGATTCTCTCGTCGAGCCGGTCGATGATCTGCGCGCCGCTGCGACTCGGCAGCAGAATCGTCGGCACCGTCGAAGTGACGTCGCCGGTCGTCGGACATTTCAACGACGACGATCTGAAGTTGCTGCTGCTCGTCGCGGATCGCGTCGCTCCGGCGATCGAGCGCGCGCGTCTCAACGAGACCGTGCGCAACGGCCGCGCGCGATTGAAGGCTCTTTCCGCGCGTCTGCTGACGGTGCAGGAAGAAGAGCGGCGCAGGCTCGCGGTCGAATTGCACGATGAGCTCGGACAAGTGCTCACCGCGGTGAAGATCAATCTGCACGCGGTCGCGAAGCGCAGCGAGTTTCGATCCGAAGATTTGCGCGATGCGATCGGGTCGGTCGATCAGGCGCTGGAGAGCGTGCGCGGTCTCGCCCTCGATCTCCATCCATCGATCCTCGATGACCTCGGGCTCCCCGCCGCGTTGCGCTGGTACACGGATCGTTTCGCGCGCGGCAGCGGAATCAAACTCGACTTCTTCGCCGACGCGGCGCATCGTCTCGAGCCCGCGCTCGAGACCGCGTGCTTTCGCGTCGTGCAGGAAGCGCTGACGAACATCGCGCGCCATGCTCGCGCGCGCAATGTGGCGGTGCGATTGAAAGTCGCGGACGGTGGCGTGGTCGTCAGGATTCAGGACGATGGCGTCGGATTCGATGTCCCCGCCGCGCGCGAGCGCGCGGCTGGCACGTCACTCGGACTGGTAGGGATGGAAGAGCGCGTCTCCGCATTCGGCGGCGAGCTGGAAATTCGCAGCGCAACAGGACAAGGAACCGAAATCGTGGCGCGTTTTCCGAACGCGCAGATTGTTTGGACGTGATGGTAAAAATTCGTGTGGTACTGGCCGACGATCACATCCTCGTGCGTGGAGGCATTCGCAGCCTGCTCGCGGAAATCAGCGACGTCGAAGTCGTGGGCGAAGCCGATGACGGCTTCGCGGTTCTGTCCGTCGTGGACAAACAGCGCCCGCAAGTGGTGCTGCTGGACATCGGCATGCCCGGCATCAGCGGACTCGATGTCGTGCCGCGACTGCTGCACATGGATCCCGCCGTGCGCGTGGTCATGCTGTCGATGCACAAAGGCGAGGAGTACGTGCTCGCGGCATTGCGCGCCGGCGCGCATGGCTATTTGCTGAAAGACTCCGCGATTCCGGAGCTCGAGCTCGCGATTCGCGCCGTTGCGCGCGGCGAAACGTATCTGAGCCCCGCGGTTTCACGCACGGTCGTCGACGATTACCTCAGCCGCGCGGGCGCGATCTCCGATGCACTGGCCGCACTCACTCCGCGTCAACGCGAGATTCTTCGTCTCGTCGCCGCCGGCGGCACGAGCAAAGAAATCGCAAGCCGCCTCGGCGTCAGTCATCGAACGGTGGAAGCGCATCGGCTGAATCTCATGCGCCGCGTCAACGTGCGCGATACGGCGGGACTCGTGCGTTATGCGTTGAAGGCAGGCTTGATCAAAGAGGAGTGATCAGGCCGCGTGACTGGAAGGAAGAAGTGGTGGAGCTGATCGGGATCGAACCGACGACCTCCTGAGTGCGATTCAGGCGCTCTCCCAAACTGAGCTACAGCCCCACGAAACTTGGGAAGTACCGCTGCTAACGGTCCGGGCGGAACCTTCATTCCAGCCCGTTGGGAGCGCGGATTATAGGGGTCGAGGTGGCATCGCGCAAGGGTGCGTTCGCGATCTCTTCGATCACGCCGATCATGTCGAGCGCGCCTCGCCCATTCGCAACGGATTTCGCGAAGAGCGCGTCGCATTGATCGAGCAGCGGCGACGCCGCACCGATGTCGCGCGCCGCGGTCGCGACGAGCTGCGCGTTCATCGCCACATCGCGAATCGACGCCTGCACGCTGAAATCATTCGCGACGAGTTTCGCGAGCTTCATCTTCGAGACGCTGCTCGACATCGGGCCCGCATTCAAGATTTCGGCGAAGGTCGTGAAGTCGAGGTCATAGCGCTGCGCGAGATGCGCGGCTTCCGCGAGGCCCGTGACCATCGTGATCAAAAACAAATTCACCGACAACTTCATCAGCAGCGCCTGCGGCACCGCGCCGCAAACAAATGTCTGCGCGCACATCGGCGCGAGCAGCGGACGCACTTCATCGACTGCTTCGCGCGGACCCGCAAGCATGCCGACGAGTTGTCCAAGCTCCGCGGGTTTGCGCGATCCCGAGACCGGCGCTTCGACATACTGACCACCATTCGCGGCGATGCGCTCGGCAAGTGAACGTGAGAACTCCGGCGACGTCGTTCCCATGTTGACGACGATACGATCGCGCACGAGCGAGAGATCGAGCACATCGTCGATCGCGTGCTTGTTCGCGAGCATCACGATGACGACGCGCGCGTCGCGAAACACGTCCGCGGGCGATGCCGCGATCACCGCACCAAGCTCGCGCAACGGTTCGCATTTCTCCGCGCTGCGGTTCCACACGATGAGCTGCACACCCGCACGCGCGAGGTTGAGCGCCATCGGCTGGCCCATGACACCGAGTCCGAGGAAGCCGAGCTTCATGGCTTCAGCCTCATCGTGAAAAACGCGAGGATCTCATCGCGCGCGGCGAGCGTCGGCTGTCCTGCTTCGTCGATGAGATGCGCGGTGACGACGCTGTGCGGACTGCCAACGATTTTTTCGAAGAACGGCGTGACGTTGCGATTCGCGGCGCTGTCCGGCAGCACGCGCGGCACGAAGCGATCGCCGAGGGCGCACGCGTACGAGGAGAAACGTTCCGCGCTGCAGAAGCGATCCCCTTCGAAGCGATACGCGAGCACGTTCAGCTCATCGCGATCGAGCCGCTCTTTCACCGCGCGCAATTCGTCCGGCGCGATCTCGAGACCCGCGGGATCGTTGAGCGGCAGCGTCGGCTGCGACAACACCGGCGCGAGCATCGACGGCTCGAGCATCATCGTCAGCGCGAAGTTGCCGGTGAAGCACATGCCGATCGCGCCGACACCGGGACCGCCGCACTCGTCGTGCGCGAGCTTCGCCAGCGCGCGCAGCCACACGGTGATCGGGCTCGAACGATCGCGTGCGAGTGCGTTGAACTCGGCGCTCACGCACGCACGCCGGAACACCGCCAGGCCTTCCTCGGCATCCGGCACGGCACCATCGCGTCCGAACAGCGACGGCATGTAGACCGTGAATCCCGCGTCCCTCACCCACCGTGCGAATCGCGCGACCTGCGGGCTGATGCCGGGCATTTCGGTCATGACGATGACGCCGGGTCCGCTGCCGGCCACGTACACGCGTCGCGTCGCATCGAGCAGAGTGATGTCGCGACGTTGAAAGTTTTCGAGCGAATCGTCTTCGAACATGCAGCAGAGTTTCGTCGGCGCATGCGCGAAATCGGAAGTGTCGAATTCGACAAGATTCATGTCAAACTCGCCATGTGAAAAATATCCTCGTGGTGGCGCTGGATGATCTGCTCGACTCCAGCCTCACGATCACGCTCGATGCGTTCCGCACCGCGGACAACTTCCGGCAGCGCATCGGCCGCGCGGCGCGGCACAAGGTGCTCGTCGCCGGATATCGCAAAACGATTCGCACGGGACTGGGCATGCGCATCGATGCGGATGTGCTGCTCCATGATGCGCACGACGTTCGTGCCGACTGGATCATCATCCCCGGCCTCGGCGTCACGAACGATGCCGCAATCACGAAGCGTCTCGCGCAGAAAGACGCGCGTGCGGCGATGGAGTTGCTGAAGTTTCCGAACGCGCGAAAGATCGGCGCGTCGTGCGTCTCAGTGTTTCTGCTCGCCGAGGCGGGAGTGATCGAGGATTGCGACGTCACGACGACGTGGTGGCTCGCGCCGATCTTTCGCCAGCGCTATCCGAACATTCGTCTCGATGAGACGCGCATGCTCGTGCGCGACGGACGATTTCTCACCGCCGGCTCCGCGTTTGCGCAACTCGATCTCACGCTCGCGATCATCACCGAGACAATGGGCGCGACGATCTCGGATCTCTGTTCGCGCTATCTCCTCATCGATCGCCGCCCATCGCAGGCGCGCTACATGATTCGCGCACACACGCGTAACACCGATCCGACGGTCGTCGCCGCGGAACGATGGATCGACGACAACATCGAGAAGCCTGTGAGCGTGACGGAGCTCGCCGACGCGCTCGCGGTTTCGCCGCGAACGCTCGCGCGTCGCATCGCCGCGGCGACCGGAATCTCGCCCGTGCGATTTCTGCAGCGACGCCGGGTGATGCAGGCCGCGAATCTCATCGAGAACACGCCGCTGAGCATCGAAGAGGTGGCGCTGCGCGTCGGCTATCAGGACGGAACGGCGCTGCGCAAACTGATCAAGCGCGAGTTCGGCACGACGCCCGCGGCGCTGCGCACTTAGCCGCACGGCTGACGCACGCTCGGCCGCTTCGTCGCAATTTGCTACACTTCGCGCACCACACACCGCCGCGGTTTCTCCGCAGCCGATCGAGTTTTCCCTCCGCACCGATCGAAGATGATTCATCGCATTGTTCTGTTCCTGGTCTTGTTGTGCCTTGCGGTTTCCGCGGAAGCGCGCATGGTTCGCGTCATCGAAGTCATCGATGGACGCACGATCGTCGTCGAGAGCAAAGGTGTGCGCGAGACCATCAAGCTCGCCGGCATTGAAGTCATTGACGAGTGGCAGGCGCGCGCGCTGCTCAACTGGACGCTCGCGGATTCGTGGGTGATGCTCGAGCAGCAAGGCGGCGCGTACGACGTCTATCGTTCGCCGGACGCGCTGTTCATCAATCGCGAGCTGGTGCTGCGCGGCTTCGCACGAGCGACGCGCACGGGCATCGAGCCGCCACCCACAACCATGGTCACTTACCTCGGCATCGGTGCGCCAGCGGAGGGAGCGAAGAAGAAAGAGCGGAAGATCTCCGCTACTGCAACGAGAACGGACAGCGGTACGCGTCGCCGTTCTTCAGGACGATCGTCACGGTCATCTCCGGCAAAGCCGAAGACATCGCCCCCCGCCGCTCCAGAGAATCAATCGACGGATTGAGACGGCGCCGCACGGGGAATCGGAAGAGATGATCCTTTCCCTGTGCGATGTCCTGATTCACGCTTTGAAACACCGGATCGAGATTCGCGGTGCCTCGCGCGGAGGCATCCGGCTCGATCCGGATCGAATCGACGATGACATCCTCGTGCGAGTTGTTCGCGACCTCCACGAGAAACGTCAGATTGTCTTCCGGCGAAAGACCCGCACGATTGCGCGCATTGTCGATTCCGGCGCGCACTTCGATGTCATGACCGGGACTGCAATCGTAGACTTCGTGATCGATCAGCTTGGGTGACGAAGCACAGCCGAACGACAGAACGAGCAGCGAAAGCAGCGCGATCGTTTTCATATGGCGGGCATGCTACACCCGCGTTGCGCGCTCGAGCCGTGTCAGAAACTCAAACGCTTCGCGCTGCGATTCGCCGCACATTTCGCGCGACGGTTTGAGACTCGCGCATACGGCCGGACGATCGGGATGATCGAAGATCGCGCAGCGATTGTCGTGCGTGAGCTGAACGCAACGGACTCCCGCGGGCTTGCCGTTCGGCATGCCCGGAATCGGCGATGAGATCGACGGCGCGGTGCAACACGCGCCGCAACCGCTGCGGCATTCAATGACTTCGTCCATAAAACCACGACCGGCCTGCATCGGCATCGTCGTACGTCCAGAAGCCGCGAGCGCGATGCAGCCAGACGAAATTCAGCAGCGCCCAATCTCCACTCGAACCGTGCAAGTGCCACAACAGAACGAACAGCAGATAGATCGCAATCCCGGGCCACAGGAACGCGGCCGCAATGAGCAAGGTATTGAGCACGACGAATGGCGCGAGCGCGACGATGGCAAATGCGCGCGCATCGGCAACGTAGTGATGCGCAATCACCCACACCGCGAGCATGCGCCTCGAATAATCCCAGCGAATGTCGTGCGCGCCGACGAGCTTGTATCCGATCGCGTGTAGTAATTCGTGCAGTGGCAATAAGACGACGACCACCGTCAGCATCGCCAGTCCGAAATCTCTAAGACACGCGAGTAGCGAGTGATGCTGCTCCATGACCAGGACAACGATTGCCGTGAGTGTCGCAATCGACATCGCGTGATGCACGCGCGTCAGCCACGATCCGCGGCGCAGAAAGTATTCGACGACGAACTCTGCGAGCGACGCGTGCGTGAGCTCGCCGAGTAGGGCGTAGTCGGCCGAGCCGAGCTCGTCGATGGTCACGTGTTGCGTGGCGGGCACGGCCACACGATAACGCATGTGAATTGCACTGACGTACTGAGGAAGAAGGAGGACTCGACCGGCTATGAGAGATCAGCACGATTTTGGTGGCGACTATGCTCGCGATCGCGGGTGGAGCGGTGGCGGCGCGTCAGACGATTACACGCGCGAGCCTCGCGATTATCCCCGCGGATTTACCGAATGGAGTGGCAGCGGCCGCGCTGACGATTACACGCGCGGGCCACAGAGGGAGAGTTTCCGTGGGCGCGGTCCTAAGAACTGGCGTCGCGATGACGATCACATCCGCGTCACCGTGAACGAATTACTGACGCAGCACGCGGGCATCGACGCCAGTGATGTCGAGGTTTCTGTCGACAATGGCGAAGTCACGCTCAATGGCACAGTCGGGAGTCGCTGGCAGAAACGTCTGGCGGAAGATATCGCCAGCTCGTGCCGCGGCGTGAATGACGTGCATAATCGACTGACGATTGCGGACCGGGAAGGACAAATCGGTAAGGCCAGCGAATGAGCGGCGGGCTTTAAGGCCCGCCGCTTCACGAATTACCAGCGATTGCGGTTTCGATCCCAATCGTCGTTGCTGCTGTTCCAGCGTTCGCGGTCGTTGTCGAAATCCGTGGTGTCAGAATTACCACTGCGTCCCGAATAACCGCCACTGCTGCGTCCGCCCATGTGACGCCACTCGTTACCGCGATAATTACCCGCGCCGAAATTCCGTTCACCGCGGTCGCTGCGATCGCCGTAAATCCCGCCACCGTAATTGTCGTTCCGGCTGTAATTGTCGTTGCGGTTGTAATTACTGCCGCTGTTGTAGCCGTAACTGGCGCGCTCGAAATCGCTTCCGCCGCCGCCACTGAAGCGGTCATTGTAGCGATCCGAGCTGCCTCGATAACCGCCGCGATCATAGTCATAACGATCGTTGCTGCTGTAGCCGCGATCGCGATTCCGATCGTTGCCGCTGCCGTAATCATTGCGATCGAGACGGTCATAGCCTCGATCGTTGCTGCCGCTCATGAATCCCTGACCGCGCGAATAATCGGTTCCATACCCACGATCGTAAGGACGGTCATAGTCGCGGTCGCGGCCCTGCCAGCGTCCACGGTCGAAATCACGATCATAATCATCGCGGTCGCGGTCCCGGTCGCTCCAATTGTTCACACCTTCTCGCACGCGATCCCAAAAAGCCATAAACAGTCCTCCTTCGAATCGATTGACAACCGATGCCGGAGGGTGCAAGTCACGAGCCGATAGGAATGCGGAAATTGCGGCGCTCGCCGAGGGAAACTCCATGGCGGGTGAAGCTCTGTTCACTGAAGAAAATCTCATTGTGCGAGACCACAATCACAGTGGACGCGCGCGTGCCGTAGCGCTCGTCTGCAATGAAAATTTCATATTCGCGTCGGTCCGTGCCGCGCGACGATGTAAGAAATCGCATGAACTCGTCAACAAGCGATTCCGCATCGTCAATCTTCAATGCATTGTGCATTTGCTCGATTGCATAATCGGTCTTAGGCCACTGCTCCCCTGCCGGCGCATTACTGAATCCATAAACGCCAGGCGCAAGCGTTCGTCGTTCGTCCGGGGTTAAATAAACAACGTCACCGCCAGCGTCGCCTGCAATGAGATGAAATCCGGCGTACTCGTGCGTTTCGACCGGTAATTCACCGCGCGTCACATAATCACTGACGAGTAATCCTCGCGAGCGCGTGCGACGCACGGCGCCGCGAAGGTTCGTGACCGCGGCGAAGCGCGCCTGTCGCGTGATCGCGAGCCACGTCCCGCCGAGGACGCCATCGCGGCCTCCCAGCACGTCGGGATGATCGGGCCAGAAATGCGCATCGTGCGACGCGCGGTCATAGTCCTCATCGCGATTCGCGGCCAGGATCAGCGGAAAACGTTCGGTTGCGCGATGGGCAAGAGCGATCAGACACACGGCGCATAGAGTGTATTCTCCGCGCCATGAGAACGTTCCTTGCGATCCTCATCGCGGCGACCATGACAGCCTCAGCACAGCAGCCGAAGACAAAGCAGTCCGCCCCCACGCTTCCCGAGGGGTACTGGCCGCTCGAAAAATCGGAAGAGATCCTTAAAAAGACCGAGACGATTCGCCTCGATCCCGATCTCTCGCAACTCAGCGCGGAGGAGAAAGCCGCGCTGAAGGATTTGTTCGAGGTCGGCACGCTCATGCAGAAGTTGTATGAGGACTCGCGTCACGCCGAGGCGTTGTACGCGAAGGATCGCCTGCAGGTCCTCGACGTTCAGCTTGGACAACCGAAAGCGACGCAGAATCTGCTCGCGCTGTATCGATTGAATCAGGGACCGATCGCCACGACGCTCGACAATCAGCGCCTGCCGTTCCTCCCCGTCGAGCCGCAGGTGCCGGGCCGCAACGTGTATCCGCTCGACGCGACGAAAGAAGAGATCGACGCGTTTCTCGCCGCGAACCCAGGCATGCGCGACGAGATCCTCGGCGAGCGCACCGTCGTCCGTCGCGCCACCGCGACGAATCTCGATCGCGATCTGCAGATCATGAACACCTTCGCGGTGTTGCGCGAACTGCATCCGAATGTGCAGCCGTATCTGCGCGATCGCCGCCGCGCGCCGAACGACAAAGCGTTCTACGCCGTTCCGTACTCGATCGCGTACGCCGATCAACTCGTGCCCGCCGCACGCCTGCTCATGCGCGCCGCGACGACTCTGCAATCGAGCGATGAAGAATTCGCGCGCTACCTGCGCAATCGCGCGCGCGATCTCATCAGCAATGACTACGAATCCGGCGATGCGTCGTGGGTCACGGGACACTTCAAGAATTTCAACGCGCAGATCGGTGCGTACGAAACGTACGACGACGCGATGTACGGCGTGAAAGCGTTCCACTCGTTCTCGCTGATGATCGCGAATCGGCAGGCCACCGATGAGTTGCGCAAAGCGCTCGGCGGATTGCAGGCGATCGAAGACGCGCTGCCGTACGAACATCACAAGCGCGTGAAAGAAGACATCCCGGTCGGCGTGTACGAAGTGATCGCGGATTACGGTCAGGCGCGCGGTACGAACACGGCGACGATTCTGCCGAACGATGCACTGTTCGCGCGCCGCTACGGCCGCACGATTCTGCTGCGCGAAAATATCATGAAGAATCCGGAGCTCTTCGCCGCGGATCTGCGCTTGTGGAAGACGGCCACGCAGGATGCGCACGCGAGCGATCTCGCGGACGAGGGCAATTTTCAGCGCACGCTGTGGCATGAGATCGGTCATTACCTCGGCGTCGATCGCGACAAGAACGGCCGCACGCTCGACATCGCGCTCGAGGATTACGCCGACTCGATCGAAGAGATGAAGTCGGATCTCGTGTCGCTCTTCGCACTCGATCGCATGAAGCATCCGTCGCTGCGCGCGATTCAGGCGAGCGGTATTCGACGCACGCTGCAAAACGTGAAGCCGCGTCGCGACCAGCCGTATCAGACGATGCAGCTCATTCAGTTCAACTGGTTCCTCGAAAACGGATTGATCGAAGCGGATCCGAAGACCGCGCGACTGAAGATCAACTACGCGAAGTATCCCGAGGTCGTGACGTCGTTGCTGCGCGAAGTGCTGAAGCTGCAGTACGACGGCGACAAGGCCGCGGCCGCCGCGTTTTTCGATCGCTGGACGAAGTGGGACGATCGTCACGAGAAGCTCGCGGCGCGAATTCGCGACGCCCAGGGCGCGCGGTTCCGCATCGTGAAGTACGGCGCGTTAGGAGAGTAACGGCGTCCTGTCCCGCGCCACGTGTCTGGAATTCAGACACGTGGCGCGACAAGACGTTTCAACTAAGGCGTTGATTCTCTTTGACTTGGCGAGGTGGCGCGCTCGGAACAGGCATTGCGATGTTTCGCCCGCGTGAAAATCAAACGCCTTCGTGCACGCTACATCTACGCGGCCGCCCTGGCGACCGCGATCCTGCTCATCTTTGCCGCGGCATCGATTGAGCGCAGTCTCGCGCAGCTCCTCGGAGAAATGCGCCGGACGTCCGCGACGAACAGCCACCTGCTGTTACTCGACGCGTTGCTGAGCGACACGAAAGATGTCGAGCGCGGATCGAGCGGCTTCGTGATCACGCACGACGACGCGTTCCTCCAGCCGTTCGATAAAGGATCGCAGGCGCTTGCGGCGGACAGCGCGGCAATCGCGCGATCGTTGCGCAGCGATCCGCACGCGTCCGCGGAATTCGAGCAAGCCGAAGCCGACGCCGGTCGTTTCCTCGCACTCAGTCAGCGAATCGTTCGCCTCGAGCAAAGCGGATCGTCGTCTCGTGCGACCGAAGCCATCAGCTCACGCGCGCAACTGCAACTCGCGGAACGAATCGAGTCGACGGTGACCGGACTGACGCATGCGGAGCTCGACGAGCTGGCAATGGATCAGGGACTGGTTCGACAGGAAACACGCCGCACGGTTTTGTTTGGGCTCGCGGCGTTAGCGATGACACTCGTCATGCTCACCATCGTCGTGATGGCCATGCGTCGCGAGATCGTTCGTCGCACTGCGTCGAGAAACGCAGCGTCCGAAGCGAATCAGCAGTTGACGGAACGTGTGGACGAGCTCAATCGCCGTTCGGCCGAAGCGGCACTCCTCAGTGAATTGAGTGAAATGCTGCACGTCAGCGACGGCATCGAAGAAGTGCAGCGCATGCTGCCCGAGTTTGGTGCGCGGCTGTTTCCGGAGATCGACGGCGCGCTGTACACGATCGACGCAAATTCGATCGATGTGGCCGCGTGGTGGCGAAATGAACCGGAGGTGCGATCTTTCACAGCGTCCGACTGCTGGGCATTGCGCCTCGGGCGTCCGCATTTTGCTTCACCCGACATCACCACGTTGCGCTGCCGTCACACCGCGAACCTGCCCGACGATGTCACGCTGTGCGTTCCGATGCTCGCGCAAGGCGAAGCGCTCGGGATTCTTTCGTTGCACGGCACTCGCGAGGCGTTCGGTTCCGACAGCGTCGAAAAATTAGCGAGGAGCGTCGCCGATCAGATGTCCCTCGGACTGGCGAACCTCCGTCTCCACGAGACACTGCGCACGCGCGCGATGCGCGATCCGCTCACCGGTCTTTTCAATCGCCGCTACATGGAGGAATCGCTGGCGCGCTGCATTCAAACCGCGCAAAAGCAACGCGGACAGTTCGGCGTGATCATGCTCGACGTCGATCATTTCAAGCGCTACAACGACACGCAGGGCC
>JBQCJC010000570.1:0-7659 GCA_051953135.1 Thermoanaerobaculia bacterium
GAGGCGGATGCCGGCCGCTTCGATCTTCTCGTAGACCCACTGTGGCAGACAGAGGTCGGTTTTGTCGGCGCGGCAGTTGGAGTGACAGACGATCGTGGCGAGCTGGAAGCAGCGCGGGAAGTCGAACGTCGTCGAGGGGTAGTAGAACGACGGCTCGATGTTGTGACGCTTACAGATGTCGAGCGTGAGCTCGATCCCGGCGTCGAGCTGCGGTTCGTCGAGCTGCGCGAAGTAGCCGAAGCCGCGCCAGTCGTGCGCGATGAACGGGCCGTTGTAGACGGTGTTCGGCGTGTTCATGCCGAACGCGTAGAGGCGGTCGCCGTCCAGGTCGAGCGTGCCTTCGTTCGCGAACTCGATGGCGACGGATTGCTTGTCGTATGAGCCCTTCGTGCCCTTCAGCCCGAGATGGTAAATCCACGCGGAATCGTTGAAGGTCTGGTAGATCGTGCCGTCGCGGTCGACGAGCCACGGAGCGCCGACGCGATCGGCCGTGAGGTTCCACGCGTCGATCGAGGTTGTGGCTTTGCCGGGGCGGCCGGAGACGGGTGTGTGCGCCGTGCGGCCGGCCGTGCCATGCCAGACGACGAATTTTTTCGCGGTGAGATCCGGAAAGTACTGGCTCTTTTTGAGCGGGTATTGCTGGATGTTCATGATGGTTCTCCTGAGTGGTGGAGCGCGCGCGAACGCGCGCCCCACCGGGTCAACTACGTGAAGCGTCAGAGATCACGGCCGGCTTTGAAGTTGCTGCCGGTGTTCTTCCCCTTCGCGGTGCGGATGTCCCTCCCCGCCTTGAAGCCGTGGCGGTTCTGGTTCTCCTCGGTGACGTGACTCACGGCGCGGCGGCGACGCAGCCGGCGAGACGAGGGATACTCGATCGTCTCGACGACGGTGTTCTGCGGCCAGCGGTGCGCGGCACGGCGGGAGACGAAGCGGCCGTCGATGGCGCTGCGGGCGACTTTGCGGACGGTGCTCATTCCTGCTCCGCGAGGTCCTTGCCCGCCTTGAACTCGGCGGTGATGTCGCCGCCGATCGCGGTCAGCGCGTCGAGCGCCTGCGTGAAGACGACGATGCCGGCGCGCCAGGTGGACGGGATGAGCGGGAGCGAACCGATGACGGCGAAGACCGGCTTGATGCCGCGCCAGATCTTCAGCACCTTCTGCAGGCGGCCGTTCGGCGTGTCCAGCACGAGGGTGTTGTCCTGCTCCATGTCGAGGTTGAGCGCGCGGAGCGTGCGATCGGTCGAGCGCTTGCTCTTCGCGATCATCTCTTTGGATGCTTCGATGGGATTGAGGTCTTTGGGATTCGTGCTCATGTGAGCGATCTCCTTTCGAGAGATGTCAGGTGATGGTGGAAGTGAGAGGAGAGAAGCGGTCAGCGCGTCGGCCGGCGACGGCGCGGAAGCGTCCGTGCGGCAACGACAGCGGCGCGCTGGCGCGGCTTCTTGATCGGCAGGTGCTGAACAGCACAGCCGGTGTGGAGGACGAACAGGCCCACGCCCGACCAGGCCTCGGCGATGATTCGTTGAACCTTGCCGCCCATGCCGTAGAGCTCTCCGGCAATGTCGACGGTGGCCTGAACGAAGTCCGCGAAGTCAGCCTCGGGACGGAGGCGGTCCGTTAACGCGACGTACCAGATGCGCCCCAGCACTTCCCACGGCTTGCCGCCGAGCGCGATCGCAGCCCGATAGAAAGCGTGATTGAGAATGCCGGAGTTGATGTGGACGCCGCCGTTGTCTTCGGTGGTTTCGACGTAGTCGTGCATGTGCGAGGGCTGCGGGTCTTTGCCCAGGACGGGATCGTCGTAGGCGGTTCCCGGTGCAGCCATCGAACGAACGGCGACGCCGTTTACGGCAGGGCCGAAGATTTCCGCGCCGATGAGCCAGTCGGACTTGTCCGCGGTGTGGCCGAGCAACCACTGCTTGACCATGACCCCGAACACGTCGGCGAGGTGCTCATTCAGCGCGCCCGTCTGACCGTGATAGCCGAGAGCTGCGGCGAACTGAATGACGCCGTGCGTCAGCTCATGGGCAATGACATCGACGGAGGCCGTGAAGCGGGTGAAGATTCGTCCATCGGCGTGGCCGTAGACCATCTGGCGACCGTTCCAGACCGCGTTCTCGAAGGACGTGCCGTAGTGCACGGTAGAGTCGAGACGCATGCCCCTTCCGTCGACGGATGAACGCCGAAAGACTTGCGCGAAAAAATCGTGCGTCGAGCCGCAGCCGTCGTAAGCCTCGTTGACTTCGACGTCCGTCCCGCGTGCCTTGTGCTCGCTCATGACGAGCTTGCCCGGCAGACGGGTGGTGTGATCAGCGGTGTAGACGTTGCGACGTTTCCGCGTCGCGACGGCCATGGCCGTCACTGCGGTGGGTCGTTCGAGAAGCGTTGCGGCGCGACCCGTGGCCAACTCGCGCATGTGCTCGAGCGTGGCGCGGGCGGAGCCGCTTGCTTCATCGGAGGTGTGTGCGGCAAGCCGCGTCAGGATGTGATGCGGGATGACGCCGCAGATGTACTGCGGTAGATTTCCCATGGCACTGGTGCTCCTTTTGTCCTAGCAGACGGGGGGTTCGTGTGTCCGACCCGAGCCGCGCCCTACGCGGCTCGGAGTCGTCACGAATCGCCCATCTCCTCCTGACTCGGGAGCAGGCGCGGCGTGGGAACTCCGATGCCGGGAGTCGCGGTGGTCTTTCGCAACGCCAGAGGCGTCTTCGGACGGCCGCGACGGCCGAGATCGCGTTTCATGTTCGCGACGAGCGACGCGATGGTGGCGCTGTTCGGATCGCGAGCGAGACCCTTCGCCACGTCGTAGGTGAGAAGCGAGTCGGTCGCGAGCTTCGCCTTGCGAGAGTCCATCGTGTACTTGAGGTTCTTCGCGAAGGCGTCGACCTTATCGCGGACGGGGCGGAAGGCTTCGAGGAACTGGAGGGTGTCGCGGGCTGCGTTCACGTCGAGCTTCTGGATCGCCTGAAGCTCCGGAACCTGTTCGACGGCCGCGGTGACGGTGGCCAGGAACTCGTTCGGAACGTTGAGGCGGGAGCGGACGAGATTCGCGGTGGAGACGTGGATCGCTTCCAGCTTCGGAATGATCTGCGAGATCTCGTCGAGCGCGGACATGAACTCTGCGGCGACTTGTTGATAGTGCGTGATCGTCGGGGTCGGCGTGTCGACGGCCGGGACGATCGGGGGTGTTACGGCGCCGTCGGCTGCGGCTGCTGCTGCCGTGGCGTTTGAAGTGGTGGCTCTGGTTGTAGCCATACACCTCACTCCATCCTTTCCCACCGCGCAGGCGCTACGCGCGTCGGCGCGATGACTGCGGTTGCCGGCTTGGTTTCGGCCGAAACGAAGCGGGCGTTCGTTGCTGCGGCAACTTTTTATGCGGTCTGGACCTGTCCCTAAGATACGTGACAGTCGTAAAATCAGTTCGTTACCAAATTGTAACGAGGCTCAGTTATTCATCCCCCGCGTTGATTCTTAAAGACTTAGTTTTAGGCCGTTTATCCGTCTGTTTATGACGTTTTAGCATAGACCTCCGGCATACCTGACCTGGCGGATATTGGACACAAACGAGGGCTTCGGCGTAACTGCGGGGCTTGACAAGTCGAAATCGGTGGGTGTGGAAGTGGGCGGAAATAACACCCCTACCGGGTAGGGAGAGGTTTTTCGTAAAAGAGGCCTGACCCGGCAGAGCGGCGCGACCGTCGCGCACGTACCGGCCGCGATGATCGGGGCCGTCGGCGTTCCCAAAGGGCGGCGGGATCCCCCGGGGAAGGAGAGCCCGGCGCGACCGTTGCGCAGGCAACGGGCGTGACGGGCGGGGGCGGCGCGGCAGAATCTACGCCCTGTGGAGTCCCTCGGAGGGGTGGGAAGCGCGGCGCGGCCGGCGCGAAGCGGCGGACGCGCCGTGCGGGGGGCGCGCGATCGGGTCTACCACGAGTAGAGTCCCTCGGATGCCTGTTGATCATCCCGGCTGCTGCTCGAGCGTACGCCGGCGAGCTCGCGAAAGTGCCCGGCTCACACTTTCACTCGTGCGTGTCGCACGCTGCCTGTCCCCTGCTAACGACGTCGCGGCGCGTCCGGCGCGGGTTTGTAGACCGTGAGAATGAGCCGCCCTTCCTCGTCGCTAACTGCGGTGTACTTCGCGCCGATCTTGAAGCCCGCCGCTGCGATCCAGTTCCCCGAAATGAGAAGCACCGGCATGCGCACGCCTTCGCCGCGTGGCTTGTTCATCACGGTGTGTTTGTGAACGCGCGGTTTGGCCGGCCGTGGCATGTGCTAACCCTCGGCGAGCGGAGCGACGGCGACCGCACGGACGCGCGAAAGTGCTCCGCGATCACATGAAAGCGTCGTGCACGCACGTGAAAGCGCGGCCCGCTCGGAAAAAAGTGACTGCCGGGCAAGTGCAACTGTCCTCCAGGCGAGATTAAAGTGACCGGCGAGCACTTTCACTGTCCTCAGGATGAGAAGTAAGTGACCCACGATCACTTTTAAGTGCGACGCGGTCGGATAAAAGTGAAGTGCGGTCATTTACCTGGCTGCAGAACGCGCGAGCTGCGCGCCACTCCCCTCGTTCGCCGGCGGGGTGTTGGTGAGAGTCACCCTCCCCTGCTCCACGGTGACGTAGACTGGCGCGCCGATCGTGAAGCCGTGCGCGGCAAGCCAACGGCCAGACATGCGCAGGTACGGCACGTGAGTCTCTTCCTTCGCCGAGCTGCGCGGAACGAGGCGCATGGTCACGGTGAGGACGTGGGGCGATCGCCACGGCCGCGGCTTGCACGCGCCGGCTGCGCGCGGCGTGGTGCGCTTCGGCGCGCGCACGCGGCGACGACGAGGACGCGCGAGCACGGGAAGTTGCTGGAGAAAGGCAGCGCGGCGGGAGAGCATGTGTGTGGGGCCTCCTAACGTGATGAAGCAGGACGATCCTTCGGTACTTCGAGCGGCCAGTAATACACTTCCACGCCGTACGGCAGGAGCGCGGTGAGGCGTTCTTTTTCGAGGAAGAGGAGCTCGTCACACGTCAGCTCCAGGTACTTCGTCACGGACTGCTGGTTCTCGGATGCCAGGATCTCGAGCAATTGGATGTAGCACTGCGGGAGACGAAGCGTGATCTTCCGCGTACGCAACGCCGGCGGGATGATGAGCGACGCTTCGCGGCCTAGCGCTTTCTCGATGAAGTGGAACGGCCATTCGTACACGGCGTAGTGCGCGAGCTCACGAATCTCGATCATCCTCTTACCGCCGCACGTGTCGACCACGCTGAATTCATCGGCCTCGATGGCTTCATTCAAACGCGCACGTGTCCAGCCGAGCATGCGCGCAGCCTCGTCGAGCGTGACCCGCTGCTCGTGATGTAGGAAGATGGCGCGAATGCTTTCGACGGTGGCGGGATCGAGCACGGTTTTGCGTCTCCTCTTTTTACGCGATAGCGTAAACTATGAGGGTCAAAAAGGCAAGGGAAAGAACGGCGCATGACATCCGCCGTTCAGCCGGAAGCGGTCGTGTTCGGGCAGCGCTTGCGCGAGCTTCGGCAGAAGCGCGGCCACACGTTGCAGTCGCTTGCGGATCTGACCGGCATGTCGTTCCCATTCATCAGCGAGATGGAACGCGGGCTGAAAGTGCCAAGTCTCACGACGCTCATCCGGCTCGCTGTCGCGCTGGAGTGCAAGGTGACGGATCTCGTCTCGATCTTCAACAAAACCGATCTCCGTTCGTTGCTGCCGAAGTGATACGACGCGACCCGTACGCGCGCAAAACAGCATTCAAAATAACGCTCTATCCGTGTCTTCCGGCTGTGCGAGAAACTGCACGTTCTGAGAGCGCTTCGACCACTCTCATTAGCACTCTCATTAGCACCAGAATCGACGCTAGATCCCTCGATTTTCAACGACTTACGAGAGTGGCTCCCGAGAGTAAGTAACCTATAAGTATTAGAACGCCGGCCTGTCACGCCGGAGGTCGCGGGTTCGAGCCCCGTCGGCCCCGCCAAACTAAAGCATTCACCAGCCGCCACTTGGCGGCTTTTTTCTTTTGCGGCGAGCGAGTGCCGCGAAGCCCGATACTCAATACGGTACTCATTACGCGATTTGCGGAGTGGATCGGATCGAAGCGCTTGCATAGTTATTCGGCTCGTTTCACGGTCGCGGGTTGCTGTTACAAGTGTGCGCGCTGCCGCAGTTATTAGTTGACCGTGTCGGGGTCGAGCTGCGAGGTGCGGCGCGCGGTGGTGGCGGGGTCGTACACCGGCAGTTCCCAGCCGTCGAGCAGATCGTCGTCTTCGTCGTATTGGAAGTTGAAGTAGTGGCGGCGGACCGTCTCGACGTTCGTATCCCCCATCATGTTGACAACGCGCATCAACTCTTCTTTGTCGGTCGCGCGTTCGGCGCAGTGCGTCGCGCCGGTGTGCCGGAACGTGAAAAAGTCGGCTTTCTGGTCCACGAGCGGATAGCCGAGGATTTCGCTCGCGATCTCGATGAGGCGATCCCACTGCTTCCGGATGTCAACGTACGGCTTGCCGGTCGCAGGATTCGCGTGGATGTATCCCTTCGCGTTGCGCGGCCGGATCGCGAGCAGGTAATCGACGAGGCGGCGCGAGAGGCGGCCGTAGGCGGTAGCACCCTTCCGCACATTCTTGTGGTGCTTGAGGCGGAACGTGCCCGTTCGCCGGACCGGATCGAGCGTCACTTCTTCCCATGTCAGCGCGCGATTGTTCTTCGGCCGCATCAGCGTGTAGTACGCGATGAGGATCATGCCGCGGAGCGGCAGGTGCGACGGCGCGCGCAGCGAGCCGGTGCCTTCGACGTTTCCAACCCGCTCGTTCCACGCCGCCTGTTCCCGCTCCCACTGGTCGAGCGCGGGACCAGTGATGACCGCGAGCTCGTCGCGCGTCCAGGTGACGGGCGCGTCACTCTTCTTCACGGTCGGAAGGCGCACATCACTCAGCGGATGGGAGGCGATGATGCCCTCCGCCTTCGCGTTGTTCATCATCGCTAACAGCGTCGAGGCGTAGTGCCGGCGCGTCTGCGCCGATAGCTCTGCAACCTCGGCGAGGACTTCGCGATACACAGGAAGGTCGATCGTGTTGGCGTCGCGGTTGCGGCCGATCAGCGCTTCGATGTTGTCGATCCTCGAGGCGGCTTTGTCGTAGCGCTTCCCTTCTGCCTTCAGGTAGCGGCGGTAAGCATCGGCGATGTCACCGAAGGACTTCGCGTTCTGCTTCGCGCGCTTCGCTTCTTCGGCGGCTTTGACGGCAGCGGCGAGCCTCAGCGGCTCGTTGACCATCAGATCAAAGGCGAAGGCGACGCACGCGGCGCGGTTATCGGGCTGCGGCGCCGCGCGCTTCCTGCGGATCACGAGCGGTTTCGACCAAACCTCATCGAGCGTGATGCCCTGCTCGGCCGCGGCGCGCTCGCGATTCGCGGGGCAGAGATCGCAGACGCAGAACGGCGGATGCTCGATCGGCGGCTGCACCTTAAACGGCGGCTTCTTGCCGACGACGTAATCAGGGTTGGCGACTTTCACGCGGAGGCGACCTCCGCACGCGACGAGAGAGCCGCGGCGCCCGAGTCCTGCGGGGAGGCGCCGCGGCTACAGGGAGTGGAAAAAGCGCCCGGCGGCGGAATCGTTGCGGCGGTGCGCCGCGACGATCCGGGCAGCCCTGATCCGC
>JBQCJC010000571.1:0-7934 GCA_051953135.1 Thermoanaerobaculia bacterium
ACCCCGGTTTCGCGAGGAAGGTCGAGTAGTTGTGAAAGAACAACGCGAAGCCAGCCGGGTCGCCGTCTTCTTCCGCGATCAACACCTCGGCATATCGACGCTCACCGAAAACCGTCTCGCGCACCCGCTCCTCGGTCGCAACGACTTCGTGCGCGAGACGCTCGTACTCCGCAAGCTCGCGAATGAAGTGCGTGATGAGCGGAACGTCGGCTTCGGTTGCGAAGCGAATGTTGAATGTCATGCAACGAATCGTACCCATGTCACCCCGAGCGTAGCGAGGGGCCTTGGTGGTTGGGCGGCGCGAACCGTTTGCCTACCACCCGCCCAGGCCCCTCGCTCTCGCTCGGGGTGACATTACGGGACGATCATCACCGGCACGGGCGCGTGACGAATGATGTCCAGCTTTCCTTCGCTTGGATTCGTGCTGGCGTTCAGGAAGATCGCATCCGCGTCTGTCTTCGTCGCGTACTTGATGATCTCGCGCTCCGCGTCATCGCCTTCGAGCACCGACGTCGTCGATCCCTGCGCATGCGACGACAACTCGCGCAGCAACTCCTCGGCGCGTGATTTGTCCTTCTCTTCGCACACCGTGACGAGATGAATCTCGCTCGCGACCTTCGTGGCGAGATCGAGCGCCGCGTGCGATTTCTGCTCGAGATGCGACGGCACGACCACGCGCCGGATCGACGCGCGTTTGCGTGTGCCGTAACGAATCGCAAGCACCGGACACGGCGGCTCGCGCAACACCGCGAGCGTCGTCGAGCCCACGAACAGATGCGCGACGTGATGTCGCGCATGCGTCGCGATCACGATGAGATCGACGTTCTCTTCCTTTGCCGTGCGTCCGATCTCGTTGCCGGGATCGGGCGCCTGTCGAATGATGAGCCGCGTTGCGAGCGATGCATTCGCGCGACGCACACGATCGCGCAAACGATCGAGCTCCTGTTGTTCCGCGTATTCGTAGATCGACGGATCGGCAGGGAAGCGCAGCGTGCCCGGCTTCGACGTGCGCTCCATGCGCACGTGCAGAATCACGAGCTCCGCGCGACTCGACTCCGCGATGCGCACGGCATCGTCGAACACCCATTCGGATGCGGTCGAAAAATCAGTCGGGATGAGAATTCGGCGAAACACGGCGGCGCGATTCTAACGCGCTGCCGACGTCATGCCTGCGCCGCCCATCGCATCAGGTTCCGCTTGATCGCCAGGTGCGGACCCTGCTGGTCCAACAGGCCCGTTCTTCGGCGCGGGCTTGCCGCTCTCCGCAACGACCTGCGCCGGCGGCGCGGAGCCCGCGGGCATCACGATGTAGCGAATCACGGTACGCGGCTCCGCCTCGGTCTCGGCGATCTGCAGCAGGATCTGCTTGCCGTTGAGACTCATCGTGTCGCCGGGGATGAACGGATCCTGCATCGCCTGATTGAGCTGCACTTCGAGCGTGCGCCAGTTGCGCGCTTCGCTCGGATAGCGATCGCGCGAATCGAACGAACGGAATTGCGCGAGATAGGTCGTGTAGTAGTGATAGACCTGCGGGAACGAATCGTCGGTCGCGAGCGTGTAGACCTCGGCGCCATTGCCGTAGCGGCTGCGCACCATCACTTCATCGCGGCGCGTGAGGTCAGAACGGAACTCCGCACCGGAGTAGATCGGGATGGCCGGACTGATGGTCGTGAGGACTTGCTTCGCGTTGACTGCCTGCGCCTCGGCTGCTGGTGCCTCGCGTGCCGGTGCCTCCTCCTCAGCCGCGCGTGATTCGCTGCCGCCCGTACAACTCGCCGTAAGCAGCGTAGCGAGGACGAGACTACCGATGGCTACACCATGTCTGAGGTTTACGCCGGCTCGTTGGGGAGTCGTCATGAACCATGAATAGAGCAATGGGTGTGCCGCCGCCTTCAATTATTTTGTGCGTGAACCGCGACCGAACGCTGCCGTTTCGCGGTGCTGCGCAGACGCTCGAGTGCGGTCTCGCCGCCGTATTTGCCGACGAGCTTTTCGCCGTAGAGATCGGAAACGCTCGCAACGCAATCGAGCGACGCGATGAACTGCTCGGGACGCAGACGACGCCCGAGGAATGAGTGCGAGAAGAAAATGTCCTGCGCGCACATGCTGAAACCGCCAAGCGAAACCTCGGAATTGAGACGCAGCAGCTCCTGCATCAACTCGAATGATGCTTCGACGCCCTGCACGCAGAACGCGAGCACCTCGATGACTGCATCATCTTCCTCGTACGGATCGATCGAGATCTCCAGCACCGTCGAGCCGTACTTGAGGTAGAAGTCGCAATGGCCCGCGTCGTCGAAGTGTTCCTCCACCAGTTCGTCGAGGTAAGTCTTGACCTGACGGTAGACCTCCTCCTGACACTGGGTATGGAACTCACGTGGCCGCGTTGCCATCATCGGTCGGGATTATAAGCACGAACACGAATGAGGATGACGAATGAATGAGGTCTTCACGCGCCGCAGAACGCTCGTACTGAAGCGCGGCAAAGAACGCGTTGCGGCGAACAAACATCCGTGGATTTTCGCGGGCGCAATTCATAGCGAGCGCGGCCCGGAGGATGCGGCGATCGCGGATCTCGTCGATGGCGAGGGCACGCGCATCGCGTCAGGCTTCTATTCGAAGTCGTCGCAGATTCGCTTGCGTGCGCTGGCGTTCGGCGACGATGTGCTCGATGAGAACACGATCGCGAATCGCATCACGAACGCGATCGCACGACGTCGCGCAATCTTCGAGGACGGCTCCACGAATTGCGCGCGCATCGTTCACGCGGAAGGCGATGATCTTTCGAGTCTCGTCGTCGATCGTTACGACGACGTGCTCGTCGTCGAGATTGCGAATCGCGGCGTCGAACAGCTCAAGCCACTCATCGTCGATGTGTTGCAGCGCGAGCTGAAGCCGCGCGCGATCTACTTCAAGAACGATCTGCCGTTGCGGAAGACGGAAGGGCTTTCAACGACGGACGAGTTCATGGAGTGCGGCAGCGAAGCTGCCGCTTTCGAAGCGGCGACTTCGTCACCGCACTCCATAGTTCTCGAATCAGGATTGAAATTCAACGTCGATCCTGAAGAAGGACAGAAAACCGGCTTCTTTCTCGATCAACGCGAGAACCGCCGCATGGCGCGCGAGCTCGCGAACGCCAAACGCGTGCTCAATCTCTTCTCGTACACCGGCGGCTTCGGCGTGTACGCGGCCGCAGGCGGCGCGAGCAGCGTCACGAACGTCGACATCTCCGCGCGTGCGATCGAAGTCGCGCGCGAGAACCATGCACTCAATGGACTCGACGCGCAATTCACCGTCGCCGATGCATTTCAATACGTTCGTCAATCGAAAGAGCAATTCGATTTCCTTGTCTGCGATCCGCCGGCGTTTGCGAAGTCGCGCAATGAAGTCGAGCGTGCGGCGCGCGGCTACAAGGATGTGAATTTGTTCGCGATGCGCATGATCGCGGCGGGCGGATTGATGATGACGTTCTCGTGCTCGGGTCACATGCCGATCGATCTCTTTCAGAAAGTGATCTTCGCCGCGGCGCTTGATGCAGGACGTCGCGTTTCGTTCGTGCGCAGGCTCACCGCGGGTCCTGATCATCCAGTTTCCATTTACTGTCCGGAAGGGGAGTACTTGAAAGGTTTCCTCCTCGAAATCCATTGATTCAGTACCATTTGCACTCATGACAGTCACGAACGTCGCTGTCCCGCGCGCCTCGCGCGAAATCACGGTCTCGTACCTCGGCGAATTGCTTTTCAACGCCGGCTTCATCGACGAGCGCCAGCGCACTGAAGTCGAGAACGCCGATCGTCAATATCGCCTCACCGCGCGTAGTTCGAAGACGCGGCTCGATGAAGAAACAAGTCCGTTCAAAGCGCTCGCCGCGATGAATCTCACGGATGCGAGTGGAAATGGCACGCGCATCGACGACTTCCTGCTCGCGCGACTCATCGCCGAAGACGCACATCTGCCGTTCTTCAAAATCGATCCGCTGAAACTCGACGTCGAGATGATCGAGTCGAAGATCTCGCGGCCGTTCGCGCGCAAAAACAAAATGATCCCGGTGGCCATCCGCGACGGAAAGCTCATCCTGGCGATGGTCAATCCGTTCGACCACAACGCCGTCGACGCGTATCGCCCGATCGCGAAGCTCGATCTCGAGATCGTCGTCTCCGCCGAGACGGACGTGATGGGCGTGATCAACGAGCAGTACGGTTTCCGCGCGTCGGTGACGAAAGCGGAGCGCGATCTCGCCAAAGGCTCGATCGATCTCAGTAATCTCGAGCAGTACGTCAAACTCAAATCCGGCGCGGAGATCGAGGCCAGCGATCAGCACATCGTCAACGCCGTCGATTTTCTACTGCAGCACGCGTACGACTCACGCGCATCCGACATTCACATCGAGCCGAAGCGCGAGCAGGCGCTGATCCGGTTTCGCATCGATGGTGTGTTGCATGAGATTCAACGCGTGCCGAAGCTGGTGAATCTCGCGATCACGTCGCGTCTCAAGACGATGTGCCGCATGGACATCGCGGAGCGCCGGCGTCCGCAGGATGGTCGCATCAAGACGGAGCGCGATGGAAAAGAGATCGAGCTTCGCGTCTCGACGTTGCCGACGGCGTTTGGCGAGAAGATGGTGATGCGTATCTTCGATCCCGAGATCATGATTCGCGATCTCGGCGGCCTCGGGTTCTACGAAGATGAATTGAAGATTTTTGCGGAATGGATCAAGCGTCCGCACGGAATCATCCTCGTCACTGGTCCTACGGGCTCCGGTAAGACCGTGACGTTGTATTCGGCGCTGAAATCGCTGGCGTCGCCGGAGCTCAACATCACCACGATCGAAGATCCGATCGAAATGGTCGCGGACGAGTTCAATCAAACGTCCGTGCAGAGCAAGATCGGAATCACGTTCGCGTCCGCGCTGCGAACGATTCTTCGTCAGGATCCCGACATCATCATGGTCGGCGAAATTCGTGATGAAGAAACCGCGCAGAACGCGGTGCAGGCCGCGCTTACGGGACATCTCGTGTTCTCCACGCTGCACACGAATGACGCGGCGACGTCGATCACGCGCCTCGTGGATCTCAACATTCAGCCGTTCCTGATTTCCACGACGCTCATCGGTGCGATGGCGCAACGTCTGGTGCGCAAGATTTGCGAGGACTGCAAACGCAATCGCCCGCTGAGCATGGAGGAGGCGGCGATGCTGAATCTGCAGGCGCCTCCAGGCAAACGCATCATCGTGAAGGAAGGCGCGGGCTGCATTCGCTGCCGCAATACCGGCTACTACGGACGCAGCGGCATCTTCGAGATTCTCCCGATCGACAACGCGATTCGCGACATGGTCGATCACGGCGAGGATTTCCTGAAGATCAAGGACATGGCGATTAAACGCGGTATGCGCACGTTGCGACAAAGCGCGCTGCGCAAACTCGCCGAAGGCGTGACGAGTTTCGAGGAAGTGGTGCGCGTGACGGGGATCTGATTTGGAGTGCGGTGGCGCGAGGCACCGCTTTTCGATCACAAAAGCGGTGGCTGTCGCCACCGCACTCCGTGCGCTATTCTTCGCCGCATGACCGTCCAGGCATCGTCCAACGCGCTGGAGCGCGAGCTCGAGTTCCGTAAGAAGCTCACCGCGATCGCCAATCAGATCAATTCCGCGGAGTCGATTCCGCACATTCTGATGACGCTCAAGGATCGCATCCTCGAACTGCTGGATGCGGAGCGGCTCACGATTTACGCGATCGACACGAAGAATCAGGAGCTGTATTCGCTGCAGAAGGTGGGCGATCAACCGAAGGAGATTCGCGTTCCGAAATCGTTCGCGTCGATTGCAGGCTTCACCGCGCTTGCGCGTAAGACGGTGAATATCAAGGATGCGTATGAGCCGGAGGAACTCGCGAAGTTTCACGCGAATCTGCGATTCGATCAGCGCTGGGATAAGCAGACCGGATTTCGGACTCGCGCGGTGCTCGCGGTTCCAATTCTTTTCGAAAAATATCTCCTTGGCGTCGTGCAGCTCATTAATAAACGCCACGGTGTCGCGTTTACCACGCAGGACGAGGATGCGGCAGAAGAAATCGCACGCATTCTCGGCATCGCGTTTTACAACCAGCATCGCGTGCAGCGCTCCGGCAAGCCGTCGAAATTCGGCGTATTGATTGATAAGGGCGCGCTGTCGGAGAAGGATCTCCAAGCCGCGGTCAGTAGCGCGCGCGTCAATAACACGACGGTCGAGAAAATCCTCATTGACGATTACAACGTATCGCGCGAGGAGATTGGGCGTTCGCTCGCCGCGTATTACTCGACGCCGTGGTTTAACTACACGGGCGCGCAGATGATCCCCGGCGATCTCAAGGAGCGCGTTTCGTCCGATATCTGGAAAAAACATTTCGCCGCGCCGATTGAGCGTCGTCCTGGGTTACTCGTTGTCGCGGTAGAAGATCCACAAGACCTCACGCGTCTCGATGGGATTCGCGCGATGAATCTCGCGCCGCGCTACGAATTTCACGTGGCGATGAAGCACGACATTCTTCAGTACATCGCAAAGTCTTATGGAGAGGCATATGCGCCGGACGGATCGACACCGGAAAGCGCCGATTTCGCAAAGATTCTCGATTCACTGGGAGAAGGCGAGAAGGTCGAACTGGAGGATCAGGCCAGCGACGTGCCGGAGATCGACGAAACGGATTCCGGCATTGTGAAGCTTGCCAATCAATTAATCATTGAAGCATTTCAGCGCGGCGCGTCGGATATTCACGTCGAGCCGGATGGGCCACGCAATCCGTGTGTGATTCGACTGCGCATTGACGGCGATTGTCAGAAATTCATGGAAGTGCCGGGTCCGCATCGGAATGCACTCGTGCAGCGCCTCAAGATCATGGCAAAGCTCGATATTTCCGAAAAGCGCAAACCGCAGGACGGAAAGATTCGCTTCAAATATTCGAAGGGCACCATCGAGTTGCGTGTCGCGACGATTCCGACGGCGAATCAGAATGAAGACATCGTGATGCGCATCCTCGCCGCATCGAAGCCGTTGCCGCTCGACAAAATGGGATTCAGTGAGCGCAATCTCACGGCGTTCAAGACGCTCCTGCAGAAGCCTTATGGAATTGCATTGGTCGTAGGTCCGACCGGGTCCGGTAAGACAACAACCCTGCATTCCGCCCTCGGCTTTATTAACACCGAGGATATGAAAATCTGGACCGCGGAAGACCCGGTGGAAATTACCCAGAAGGGACTGCGCCAGGTGCAGGTCCAGCCGAAAATCGATTTCACGTTCGCGGCTGCCATGCGGTCGTTCTTACGTGCCGACCCGGATGTGATCATGGTCGGCGAAATGCGCGATCACGAAACCGCGGCAATCGGCATTGAAGCATCATTGACCGGTCATTTAGTCTTCTCGACGTTGCACACCAACAGTGCGCCCGAAACCATTACGCGCCTGCTGGACATGAACATCGATCCGTTTAATTTCGCGGATGCGCTGTTAGGCATTATGGCTCAGCGCCTGATCCGCGTTCTCTGTGCGAAATGCAAGGAAGCCTATAACCCCACGCCCGAGGAGTTCGAAGAAATCATCGAAGCCTACGGCTACGATTACTGGGCGGAAACCGGCATTACGTATTCCCCTGAGCTGATGTTGTACAAACCGAAAGGCTGCAACGCCTGCAATGGCAGCGGCTACAAAGGCCGCATGGGCGTGCACGAATTGCTGGTCGGCACAGACGAATTAAAGAAAGCGATTCAGCACCGCGCCCCGATCGACGAACTGCGCAAACTCGCGATGCAGCAGGGCATGCGCACGCTCTTGCAGGACGCGATTGAGAAATCCTTCAAAGGATTCAGCGATATCAAGCAGGCGCGCGCGATTGCGGTGAAGTAGGGTTTCTTGCGCATGTAGAGCGCCTAACGCACCGAGGTACCCTCGGTGCGTCATGAGGTTG
>JBQCJC010000572.1:0-23330 GCA_051953135.1 Thermoanaerobaculia bacterium
AGAAGACGAACGCGCGTTACCTGCAGGCGGAGAACTTCGATGAGCCGATCGACTTCGTCTCGATCGATGTGTCGTTCATCTCGCTGAAGCTGATCCTGCCTGCGGTTGCGAACTTTCTGCGCGGAGAATTGGTCGCGTTGATCAAGCCGCAGTTCGAAGTCGGCAAGCACGAAGTCGGCAAAGGCTGGATCGTGCGCGACGAAGAGAAGCGTCAGGCGGCGGTGGATGGTGTCGTCGAGTGCGCGCGCGAGCTCGGGTTCGACGTGAAGGGCGTGATCGAGAGTCCGATCAAAGGTGCCGAGGGGAACGTGGAGTTCCTAATGTACGCCGTTCTAAATACTCCGCCAGTCCCTCACGCCACGACGCCGGCTTCACTCCCGTGAGCCGCTCGTAGCGCTCCGTCGAGAGCACCGAATACGCGGGACGTTTCGCGGGACGCGGAAACTCATCCGACGAGACGGGCTGCACGTCGATCCCACTGCCTTCCGCGATCGCGCGCGCGAAATCGAACCACGAGCATGCATCTGCGTCGGCGTAATGCACAACGCCGCGCGCAACCTTGGATTCATTCGCGATTCGTGCGAGCCGCACGATCGCGCTTGCGAGATGCGGCGTGTACGTCGGGCGTCCGTGCTGATCGTTCACGACGCGCAACGGATTCGTGCCTTTGCGGATTTGATTGCGAATCGCCTCGACGAAATTCGGACCATGTACGCCGAAGAGCCAGGACGTGCGCACGATGAGGTGCTTGTGCGCGTGCGCCGCGGCGACTTCGCCGAGGAACTTCGAGCGGCCGTATGCGGAGAGTGGATTCGTCGCGTCGGTGATTTCGTACGGCGTGCGTTGCTCGCCGTCGAATACGAAATCCGTCGAGACCTGCACGAGCAGCGCGTCGACCGCATTCGCAGCGGCTGCAAGCAGCTCGACGGAAGAACCGTTGATCGCGTTCGCGAGCGCTTCTTCCTGTTCCGCGAGATCGACCTTCGTGTACGCCGCGCAGTTGACGATGATCGACGGCTTGTGCTCCGCGATCGCGGCGTTCACCGCGCGTGAGTCCGTGACGTCGAGCTCGGCGCGAGAAAGAGTGATGACGTGCTCACCGAGGCTGGTGAGCTCGCCGCGAAGGTCGGTGCCGAGCATTCCGCCGGCGCCGGTGATGAGCCAGGTGAGCGGTGGCAATCAGGCTTTGTCTTCGGTTTTCGGCAACGACTTTTCGTCCTTGCCTTTGAGGCCATCGCGGAAGTTGGAAATGCCTTCACCGAGGCCGCGGCCAAGCTGAGGCAGCTTGCTCGCGCCAAAAATGACGACGACGATCACGAGAATGACGAGAAGTTCAGGCAACCCAAGACCAAACATGAAGCCTCCGTAGGACTGACCGCGCGAAGTCTAACCCGAATGCGGGATCGGACGGCAGAACAGCATCACAAGGAAATGCGTTCCCTGTCACAGAGAGTGGTTGTTCGTTGTTGGTGGTCGGTTGGTGGGGGAACGGCTTCGCCGAAGCGATAAGCCGGGTAGTTTGCCCGTTCTCCCGACAACCGACTACCGACAACCGACAACCGCCAGATAAGATCCCGCCTCCACATGCTCGACCTCTCCACACTCAATCCTCAGCAGCGCGAGGCCGTGGTTCACGGCACTGGGCCGCTGCTCGTTCTCGCGGGCGCGGGCTCCGGCAAGACGCGCGTCATCACCTATCGCATCGCACATCTCATCGGCGAGCTCGGCGTCCGGCCGCAGAACATTCTCGCCGTCACGTTCACCAACAAAGCGGCAGCGGAGATGCTGCATCGCGTCGATCAGATCGTGCCGCCGAGTGGCGGGTATCGCCCGTGGATCGGCACGTTTCACTCCACGTCCCTCAAGATCCTTCGCCGCTACGCCGATCGCCTCGGCTTCACGAAATCGTTCGCGGTCTACGACACCTCCGATCAGCTCACGCTCATTCGTCGCTGCATGCGCGAGTTGAACGTCAACGACGAAGCCTTCCCGCCGCGCTCCGTGCTTTCGCGCATCTCGAACGCGAAGAATGAGCTCATCGGACCGGTCGAGTACGAGAAATCGAATCACGACTTCTTCGGCGCGCGCGTCGCGGAGATCTATCGCCTCTACCAGAAGCGGTTGCGCGAATTCGATGCGATGGACTTCGACGATCTCATCGGCAAATACGTCGAGCTGCTCGAGCAGCACGAAGACGTGCGTCATGAGATTCACGATCGCTTTCAACACCTGTTGATCGATGAGTACCAGGACACGAATCACGCGCAGTACCAGCTCGTGAAAGCGCTCGCCGGCGATCGCGGAAACGTCGTCGCCGTCGGTGATGAAGACCAGTCGATCTATCGATTCCGCGGCGCGGACATCAACAACATCCTCAACTTCGAGCGCGATTTTCCGGGCGCAAAAATCGTGAAGCTCGAGCAGAACTATCGCTCCACCGGCAACATCCTCGATGCCGCCACCGGCGTCGTGTCGAACAACATCGCGCGCAAAGGCAAGACGCTCTTCACGAAAGGCGGACGCGGCGAGCCGGTGCGCATCGTGACGTGCGGCAACGATCGCGACGAAGCACAGTTCGTGCTCGAGAAAATCTCGTCGCTGCGATCGAAGTACAAGCTCACCGACTTCGCGATTCTCTTTCGCACGAACGCGCAGTCACGACCCTTCGAAGAAGAATTACTGCGCGCGAATTTGCCGTACATCGTCGTCGGCGGCGTCAAGTTCTACGAACGCGCGGAGATCAAAGACATCCTCTCGTTCCTGCGTACCGCCGTGCGACCGCACGACACGCCCTCGATCGAACGCGTGATCAACGTCCCGTCGCGCGGCATCGGCGATACGACCGTCAGTGCGCTCGATGAGCAGGCCAGCACGCGGAACGTTTCGCTGTGGAGCGTGATCGAAGGTGGGCTCGATTTCCTTCCCGCGCGTGCCGCGAAAGCGGTGAAAGAGTTTCGCGAGATCGTGCACGATCTGCAGCGCGCGGCCACGCAGCCGCTGCCGGAGTTGCTCGATTACGTTCTGCTGCGCACGGGCTATCGGCGAATGCTGCAGGAATCGCGCGATCTGCAGGACGAGTCGCGGCTCGAGAACATCGATGAATTGATGAACTCCGCGCGTGAGTATTACGAACAGAATCCGAACGCGACGCTCGCGGACTATCTCGACTCCCTCACGCTGATGTCGGATCTCGATCGCTATGAATCGAGCAAAGGCGTGACGCTGATGACGCTGCATTCGGCGAAGGGACTCGAATTCAAAGTCGTGTTTCTCGCGGGGATGGAAGAAGGGATTCTGCCGCACGCGAACTCGCTCGAGCAGAGCGATGACATGGAAGAAGAGCGGCGGCTTTGCTACGTCGGCATGACGCGCGCGCGGGAGTTGCTGTTCTGCTCGCACGCGCATGAGCGTCGCGTGCACGGCAAGTTTCGCGAGCAGAACGCATCGCCGTTTCTCGACGAGATTCCGGAGGATGCGAAAGAACACGTGCGACTCGCGCGTGCGTACACATCGCAGGTCGATTCGTGGCGCGAGAAGCCGATGTATGGCGGAGGCTCGGCGAATTACGGATCGAATTACAGCGGACGCTCGAGCTACGGATCGAATTCGTACGGCTCATCGTCGTACGGCAATCGCTCGAAGCCTGCTGCGCCGGCACCGCGTCCTGCTGCGCCACGACCGCAACCACCCGCGCAGGCGAAGAAACCCGACAACGTGAACGGCGTGTTGTCGTTCTTCCAGAACACGCCCGTGCAGTTCGATCCGAGTGCGATTCAGGCGGCGAAAGAAACACAACAGGCCGCGAGCAGTGCCGGTGCGCTCGAACTGAAACGCGGACAGCGCGTGCGCCACGAACAGTTCGGCGTCGGCACGATCCTGACGATGGAAGGCAGCGGACCTGATGCGAAGCTCACGGTCTACTTCGATCGCGCGGGCTCGAAAAAATTCATCGCCAAATTCGCGAAGCTGACGCGCGCGTAAGTTGTTTGGAGTGCGGTAGCGACAGCTACCGCTTTGTAGAAAAGCGGCGACTCACGCCGCCGCACTCCAAAGCACTCACCACACTTCCTGCAACGCTTCCGCGTAGGCCTTCTCGCCGAGGTAAAGCCATGGGAGACCGCTGTAGATGCCTTTCGCCTTGCGGAACTCTTCCTTCGCCGCTTTCTTCTCGCCCGCGAGATAGAAGCAGAACGAGAACATGCCCGTGACGAACGGCATCGCGGACGCGGGTGCGTCCTGACACTTTGCGTGCGCGGCGAAGATCTCCTCGCGCACCGACGGGCGTTTGAAATACGCGACTGCCGCTTTCGGATCGTTCTCCCAATTCGAGATGTACAGCCAGCGTTCGACGTGCGCGTAAGGAAGCGCGCCCGCAACCGCGCTTTGCGCGGGAGCATTCGCCGCCGCCTCGCGTGCGAGATCGAACATCAATTCGTGCGAACCGCCCCACTTCTCCGTCATCGAATCGACGATCACGGTGTAGCAGCCGTGATACGCGGGGGCGCGGCGTTTCGATTCTTCGAATGCCGCGAGGCGATCGTCGAGCGGAGCGCCGAGGGCTTTCATCGGTGCCTGCAGATGCTTCCACGGCAGCGGATCGTGCGGTGCGAGATCGATCGCTTTGAACAACTCGTCCGCGCCTGTTTGCACGAGCTCGTGAAATGGATTCCAGCGATCCGGCGACGTCTCATCCGCTTTTGCGCTGCCGCGAATTTTCCATGCGCGGTACACGGAGTTGATGCCTTTGACCAGCCACGCATCCGCGCTGTACGACATCGCCGCGACCCACTCGTCGATCCAATGCTGCGCGTTCTCCACATCGGCCGCGGTCGTGATGTAGCGATCGCGCAGAGTCACGTCCGTCTCGGCCGCGATCATCGTGCGCACGCGTTCCCAGTCCCCCTTGCGCGCATGCAGTTGCACCGTGCGCGTCTGCGGATGCGCGAGCGTGTCATCGCACCGTGCCTGTGGTGGCGGAGTCTTGTCGCCGAAGAATTTCGAGAGCAGAGACATGCGAGAGAAACTCCTTTTCACGCGCGCAAAATTTTTCGAATGTCGGACATCGATGTGCCGCGCATGGCGCGATTCAGGCGACGAATGAGCGAGCCGTCGTAGATGACGAAGAGCCAGAACGGCTCGCTGAGTTCGAGATCGTTCAACAGCGCCTGGATCTTCAGTTGCGACGCACGGCGGAACAGCTTCGGCCGCACCGCGACCACATACACCGTTTGCGGCAGCGTGCGAATTTCCTTGCGAACGATCCACACCGTGCGCACCCAGCCCGCGTCGTAGCAGCGCGCGAGAATCTCGGTGATGCGCGATGGCGGGATGTCGTGGGGATGCAGATCGTCGGTCTTGCGCAGAGTCGTCTTCTCGTCGTGCGCACGAGCGAGCAGTTCGCTCTGTGCTCGATATCGAACGATCCACTCCTCCGCTTCGGCTTCCATGCCGCGCTCGCGCAGCGCGTTGTACGCGAGCTCACATGCGGGCGCGATCGCGCTCCAGTCTTTCTCCATCGCCGTGCGCAAATACGACAGGCCGGCGAGATCGCCGCGCTCGACGAGTCTGCGGCCGTACGCGAACGTCGCGCGCGCATCGAGCGGAACGCGATGCACCACTGCTGCGCAGAGATCGAATGCCTCCTCGTCGTGGCCGAGTTGTTCGAGCGCGTCCGCGCGATCGAGCAGATCACCAGGCTCCGACGATTGCGGATCGAGCGCATCGAGTCGCGCCAATGTCTCGCGTGTTTGATCGAGAAAACTATGACGCTCGCGCCACATCGGCAACACGCGAACGCGCCAGTCACGATCGAGCTCCTGAATCAGCGTCGCGAACGTGTGAGGCAGCAGTTCGTTGCCCGCGCATTGCGGCGCGGGTACGAGCATCGGAACCGCTGCGCCGATGTGCTGCAATCGGTCGGCGAGCGAAGGATGCGTCGCATCGGTCGGTGTCGGGCGCGCGAGCACGGCGGATAGCAACTCATCGTGCGGTGGTGCAAGAAGCTCGGCGCGGCGCCGAAGAAAATCTTCGTGCGGTGCGATCGACGGCGCTTCTTCTTCCGCCATGCGCGCGACGAGCGGATCCCACAAACGTGTATCGAGCAGCTTCTCGATGATGCTCACCCACGCGAGCGCGCTTGCGGCAATCGCGGGACTCGTCAACTCCGCGGCGGCGCGATCGGCAGCGAGCTCCTGATTCCGCGCCTGCACGAGCGTCACGAGCAGAAAGTGATCGACGTACGCCTCCATCACACGCTTGATGCGGCGCGCGACGAAGTCGTCGCGCAAGGCGAGACCGCCGAGCACGCGGCCCCACGTTTCGCGCAGACGATACGTCCATCCACTGAGTCGATTGTCGCGTCGCGAGAGATGTCCGAGCTCGTGTGCGAGCACCGCGCGAAACTCGTCGGTGCTCATCGTGAGCAGGATTGGTGCGCCGATCAGCAGATGCGAGCGCCATCCGAAAATGCCGCCAAGTCGCGGCGTCTCGGTGACCGCCGCATTCGGTTCATCGATCAGCAACACCGATGCGAGTTTCGGTACGCCTAACGCGGTGCGAATCTCATCGATCATCGCGAACAGGCGCGGCGCCTCGTGTCGTGTGAGCGCGCGTCCCTTCGGCGCATCGATGCGCACGTAGATCGAGCGCAGGAGCATCCATGCGAACACCGCCGGAATCCACGCGACCTTGAGCAGGATCCACATACGCGAGATCGCGATCAGCGAGAAGAGCGTGACCGCGATTCCGACCGCGATCGCGATGATCGATCCGACGATGGCGTAGCCGAGAAGAATCCAGGCGATGACGCGGAGCGAGTATCGCGAAGGCGATCTCTCGAACGCGTCGCTCAAGTGCGCGACGCGAACCGCGCGCTCTTCATAGCTCAGGGACATGGTGCGGGCCGGGACGAATCTCGGTCCGCATGGTAGACGAACGCGTCAGTTCTTGGCGACTTTGCGGCGGCGCTGATGCAGGCGATCGATGAGCTTCGTCGCGGTGCGCACCTGCTCGAGAATCTTCTCTTCGAGACCGGAGCCTTTGATCTTGAAACTCTTCGCGCGACGGAACACCTGACGCGCGCGTTCCTTCTCGCCGCTTTCGAGCAGCGCCATGCCGAGATGCATGAGGTTCGTGGCGGTCGGTCCGAGGTCTGCCGATTTCGAAAGAAAATCGACGGCGTTCTTGAAGTCCTGACGCTTGAAGTAAACCCAGCCTAACGCGGCCAGTGGAAACTGCCGCAGTTCCTTCGGCGAGTAACGCAACGCGAGCTGCGCGCTTTCGAGTGCCTCGTCGAGACTCTCTTCCATCTCCGCGAGGTTGTACGCCTTCTCGTAGTAGGCGATCGATTTCGCGTAGTTCGACGTGTAGTCGCGCAGCATTTCTTCGAGTGCGCGATTCGCTTCCTTGAAATTGCCTTCCGCGCGCAATGCTTCGACGAGCGTCGTGTACGCCGCGGCCGCGACAACCTCGGCCGGCCGTTGTTTCAGAATCCGCCGCGCAATCTGAATCGCCTCGGTATTCATATCGAGGTGCGAGCAAAGCAGCGCGTACGGCAGCAGCACGTTCACGTTGTCCGGCTCTTCCTGCGCGGCGCGGCGATAGTGATCGATCGCGGCCGCGTAATTGCCCTGCGTCGCGAGCGTCTCCGCTTCGTTCATCACCTGCGCGGCCGGACCTTCGACCGGCACGTGGCCGCTGATGCCTTCGTAAATCTTGACGGCCTGCTGGTACTCCATCTTGTTCGGATTGAGCTCCAGCGCTTCCTGGAAGCACTCGATCGCTTTGCGATTCCAGTTGCGATCGAGATAGCAGAGACCGAGGTGATAGATCGCTTCCTCGTAATCAGGATCGAGCTTCAGCGCGGCCTGGAACGAGCGAATCGCGCGATCCAGCTGACCCTTCTCGTAGAAGATCGTGCCTAACAGGAAGTACGCCTGCGGGATCGCTTCGAGTTGAATCGCTTTCTCGAGAAACTTCTGCGCGCGCAGCAGCTTTCCTTTGCGCGCGTAAATCGCACCGAGGGAAAAGTACGGGAGAAACGACTCCTGCGAGATTTGGATCGCGCGGCGCAGCCAGCGCTCCGCGCCTTTGAGATCCTGACGCTCGTGCAACAGCACGCCGTAGAACACCGCGGCGTCGAAATGATCGGGCTGCACTTCGAGCGTGCGTTCGAGATACGACTTCGCGCGATCGAGATTGCCGTCATTGAAAAACATTTCGCCGAGAAAAAACGAGAGCTCGTAATTGTCGCGATCGAGACGAAACGCTTCTTCGAGATGCTTCATCCCACGATCGGGATCGAAACCATCGAACGCCGCTTCGGAATCGGCGACGAGCACGAGAAAACGCTCACGCTTATCGCCGCGGAACAGCGAGACCATGCGGTCCTTGCGCTCCGTGAAACGCTGCTTTTTTTCGAGCGCGAGCATCTGCTCGCCCATCTTCGATTCCCACAACTCGACGACTTCATCGGACGTGAGAACGTTCTTTTTTTCGAGCAGCTCTTTGACCGAAAGCAGGCCGGTCTGATTGACGAAGATCGCGCGCTCGTGTTTCTGCACCGCTTCGACGAGAGAACGAATGGTCTCCGCCGAACGCTTCACGATCTCTTCGATCGCGGAAACGCGCTCGAGCAGATGCTCGTCGAGAGAAAGGTCTTCTTCCTCTTCGTAATCGTCGAGGTCATCTTCCTCGAACGATTGCACTCCCGAGAGCACGAGCAGTTTGTTCTGGCAGCGAAAACAGTATTCGCGCTCGTCGTCGTTATACGCGCTACAGGTTTGACAGAGCATGGTGATCAGGCGGATTTAAACAGCGAAAAGCAATCGTGTCATCCCGAGCGAGCGCAGCGAGTCGAGGGACTCATCCGCAAGCTCATTTTCTGTAATCGTAAAAGCCGCGCCCGCTCTTGCGACCGAGCCAACCCGCATCAACCATCTTCACGAGCAGCGGACACGGGCGATATTTCGGATCGCCGAATCCTTGTTCGAGCACGCGCAAAATCGCGAGACACACATCGAGTCCGATGAAGTCCGCGAGCGTGAGCGGGCCCATCGGATGATTCATCCCGAGCTTCATCACGCCGTCGATTGCCTCGCGCGTCGCGACGCCTTCGTACAACGTGAAGATCGCCTCGTTGATCATCGGCATCAGCACGCGATTCGAAATGAAGCCGGGATAGTCGTTCACTTCGATCGGCGTCTTGCCCATGCGCTTCGCGAGGTCTTCGACTTTCACCCACGTCTCATCGGACGTCGCGATGCCGCGAATCACTTCGACGAGTGTCATCACCGGCACCGGATTCATGAAGTGCATGCCGATGACTTTGTCGGGGCGCTGTGTGGCCGCTGCGATTTTCGTAATCGAGATCGAGGACGTGTTCGACGCGAGGATGCACTCAGGACGCGTGATCTTGTCGAGCTGCGAGAACAACGATGTCTTCGCCTCAGTCTGTTCGAGGATCGCTTCGATGCAGATGTCCGCATCTTTCGCGTCTTCGAGATTCGTCGTCGTGCGGATGCGGCCGACGACGGCGTCGCGCTCCTCCGCGGTCATTTTTCCTTTGTCGACACCGCGCTGCAGATTGGCGGTGATGGTCTTGACGGCGCGGTCGAGGAACGCTTCGCTGACGTCGACGAGCAGCACATCGAAGCCGCTCGCGGCTGCCGCGTGCGCGATTCCGTTACCCATCGTTCCGCCGCCGATCACGACGATGTTTTTCATTTTGATTCGTGCTCCCGATTTACAAAGTGGCCGAACTCTATATCAGTTGGCGTAAGATCTTTGACCCGGCCGCCACAGGCATGGCGGCGGCGTTCGGAATGTCGATATGGCTCGCAAATGCTTCATGTGCGGTGGGGAAGTAGTCGACGGCATCCTCTGCGATAAGTGCGACAAGCCGCGGAAGAAGCCGGTTTCGAAAGCGAGTGCGGAGGCATCGCAGCCTCTCGCAACCACGCCTGCGCCGCAGCCACAGGCGCCCGCGCGCCGTGGTGATTCGGGTCGTCACGAAGCCGCCGCGGCCGCTGCTGCACTGCCGCAGGAAGATCCGTTTCCGAAAGCTCCCGTCGTTCCGTTCCCTGTCGAATCTGCATCGCCCGCGATCACGAGCGTCGTGAATCTGCTCGTCGCGTCCGGCGTGCCGTCGGTGCTCATCGGTCCGGATCGCAGCGTGAAGTACGTGTCGGACGACGCGTGTCGTTTATTCGATGCGACGCACGTGGAGCTCGCAACGCTCGCGGCGATCGAATCGCGCAGCGGCATCAGCGTCGGCGATCTCACCGTGCCGACGTCCGCCGGCGTTCGCATCAGCAATCGCAATTTCATCTACACGCTCGTTCCAATGTCGGGCGGTGCAAGCGGCGCGGTGCTCGTGTTCCGTCACGCCGATCCGATGAACGTCGCGCACGCATCGTTCATCACGTACGTGCGCGAGACGGTGTTCGGTCCGCTGCACGCGTTACGCGAATCGATGGAATCCGCGGCGCGCTCACGCAACGATCACATGCTCGCGGAGTTCAGTGCGACCGTTGAACAAGTGCTTTCGTCGCTCGAGCTCGCGCCGGAAGTCGAAGAGCCCGCGCTCGCAGCGAGGCCGGTTCCTACCGTGACAGAGCTCGTGCGTCGTGTCGCTGAGCGTTTCCGCGCGTACGCCGATCTCAAAGGCATTCGACTCGACATCGACGTACAGGATCTCGAAGAGCGCTTCGCCGATCACGAGCAACTCAGTGAGTCGCTCGCGATCATGATGGAGAACGCGCTGCACTACGTGCCGGCCAGCGGACAGGTTGTGATCGGCGTGCGCTGGATGGAGCACAAAGGCAAGCCGTTGCTGCTGTTCTTCGTCATGGACAACGGTCCGGTCGTGCCGGAATCGTTACGACAGCAGATCTTCGAGCCGTCGTTCGTGTGGAATCCACAATCTCCTGACAGAACTGGCCGAGGATTGTTCAAGTGTCGTGAATTCGCGGTTGCGCACGCGGGTTCTGTGTGGGTCGAGTCCAGGACGGGCAAAGCGTGCACGTTCTTCCTGCGCGTGCGCCCGGACGGCATTCGCTGAACGGTCATGAAACGCACATTCTTCGCACTGCTTCTGCTCGTGCTCGCCGCGTCGTCGTCGTTCGCGCAGACGAAAGATGAGATTACGCCCGAAAGCATCGTCGCCGGCATGAACGTCGAGCGCGCCGCGAACGGCGTCGGTCCGCTGAAGCTCGACACGCGACTCGTGAAAGCCGCCGAAGATCGCATGCGCGACATGGAAGAAGGCGGCTGGTGGAGTCACGAATCGCCCGAGGGCCGTTCGCCGTTCGTGTGGCTTGCCGTGCGCGCGTATGACTTCGAATACGCCGGCGAGAATCTCGCGACCGGCTTCGAAACGTCACGCGTGCTCATGACGTCGTGGATGGAATCACCGGGACATCGCGCGAACATCCTCAACGCGAACTACGACGAGTGCGGCATCGCGATCATCGACGGCTCAACGAGCCATCCCGCAAACGGCAAGTCGATCGTGGTGATGTTCGGAAAGCGCTTCTCGGATGAGGTTCGCGCATTACGCGCGATCAAGTAAGCGCCCGCCATGTCATCCCGAGCGTTAGCGAGGGACCTGGCGGGTGGGTGGCGCGCAACACATGCTTCGTACCACCGCCCGAGCCCCGGATCCCTCGCTCCCGCTCGGGATGACAGAGCCATCGGGCACACCGCCATGTCATCCCGAGCGTAGCGAGGGACCTGGGTGGGTGGGTGGCACGCAACACGTGCTTCGTACCACCACCCGAGCCCCAGATCCCTCGCTCCCGCTCGGGATGACAGCCACCACTAAACCACCTTCACACTCGGATCCACGTCCATCGCCCACCGTCTCATTCCGCCGACCATGTTCTTCACGCGCGAGTAGCCGTTCTGCGCGAGGAACTGACGCGCGTTTTCGCTGCGTCCGCCCGATCGGCAGATCATCACCACGTCTTTGTCCTGCGGGATCTCCGCGAGTCGTCGCGGGATCTCGGACAAGCGAATGTGTTTCGCCTGTGCGATGTGGCCGGCTTCCCACTCATGCGGTTCGCGCACGTCGATGAGCACGACGTCGATTGCGTTGTCGATGTGCTTCTTCACTTCACTCGGGGTGATGTCGGTGTTGAACACAGGATTGCAGAACTCCTCGTAGTCGATCAGTTTGGTGATGGCTGCGTGTTCGCCGCAGCGTTTGCGCAGCTTCACGGTGCGGAACGTCATCCGCAGGGCGTCGAACAGTAGCAGACGACCCGCGAGCGTTTCTCCGATTCCCGTCACGATCTTCAACGCCTCGGTTGCCTGCAGCGTTCCGATTACGCCCGGAAGAATCCCGAGAACGCCGCCTTCGGCGCAGGATGGGACGAGATGCGGCGGTGGCGGTTCGGGCTGCAAACAGCGATAACACGGACCTTCGTTCGTCGCGAACACTGAGACTTGTCCGTCGAATCGATACACCGAGCCATAAACGTTTGGGATCCCAAGTAATACGCACGCGTCGTTCACGAGATAGCGCGTCGCGAAATTGTCCGTGCCGTCGATGACGACGTCGTAGCCGCGAAGAATGTCGAGTGCGTTCTCGGAAGTGAGTCGCGCGTCGTGCGTTTCGATCGCGATCGTCGGATTCGCATCGCGCAACCGCGCGGCCGCGGCGTCGAGCTTCGAACGCCCGACATCCGAAGTCGCGTAGAGAATCTGTCGATGCAGGTTGGTCTCGTCGACGCGATCGAAATCGACGAGACCGATACGGCCGATGCCCGCGGCCGCGAGATACAACGCCGCGGGACTGCCGAGACCACCCGCGCCGATGATCAGCACCGACGCCTTCGCGATCTTCGCCTGGCCTTCGGTACCGATCTCCGGCAGCGTGATCTGGCGCGTGTAGCGATTCATTACGGGAGTAAACGCTGCACGACTTCCTGAATCTTCTTGCCGTCCGCGCGGCCTTTGAAACGCGCGGTCGCTTCCTTCATCACCTTGCCGAGGTCCTTTTTCGATTGCGCGCCGGTGGCGGCGATGATCTCGCGAATGCCGGACTCGAGCTCTTCGCTCGAAAGCTCCGCGGGCAAATACGTTTTGAGCAGCTCCATCTCGGAGCGTTCTTTCTCCGCGAGCTCCGCGCGCCCGGCGTTTTGATACTGCTCGATCGAATCGAGGCGCTGTTTGACCGCCTTGAGAATGATCGACATCACTTCTTCATCGGACAATTCGTGTCCGAGGTTGATCTGTTCGTTTTTCAGCGCGGACTGCAGCATGCGCAGCGTCGAAAGGCGTTCCTTGTCCTGCGCCTTCATGGCCGTTGTCATGTCCGTTCGGACGCGTTCTGCGAGTGACATCACTTCCTCCGAATTCAGTTGGCGGTTGGCAGTTGGCGGTTTGGCGGGAGACCGCCCGCTGCCCCGCGACGGAACACGGCGTGTCGTTCTCTAACCGCCAACCGTCAACCGCCAACCTGCATGTTATAACTCGCCGCCATGCCGCTGGACGTGCACGCGCTACTGCGCGAAACAGGCGCTCTGCTCACCGGTCACTTCCGTCTCTCCTCGGGATTGCACAGCGAGAACTATGTGCAATGCGCGTTGCTCCTCGAACATCCGCGCAACGCGAAGGCGATCGGCGAAGCATTAGGCGCACAGATCCGTTCGCTCGGCATCCAGAAAATCGTCGCGCCTGCGCTGGGCGGCGTGATCATCGGCTACACCGTCGCCGAAGCGCTCGGCGTTCCGTTCGTTTTTACCGAGCGCAAAGAAGGCACGATGACACTGCGCCGCGGATTTCGCATCGAACAAGGCGAGCGCATCGTCATCGTCGAAGATGTCGTGACGACCGGCAAGTCGACGCGCGAGACTGCGGACGTAATCGCGCAACACGGCGGTGTCGTCGTCGGCTTCGCATCGATTCTCAATCGCAGCGGTAGGCCGAATCCATTCGATGCGCCGTACGAATTTCTGCTCGCGCTGAATTTCGAAACGTGGAGCGACGAGCAGTGTCCGCTCTGCGCGAACGGCGTGGCGCTCGATGCGCCGGGATCCAGGTTCACGCGATGACCGCAAAGATCGTGGTCCTCGGCGGCGAGCCAACGGAAGTCGACATCGAGCGCGACGGCAATGTCGTGACCGCGGGTGAGCACGCGATCGAGATCATCTCGATGCGCGGTGATGAGCTCGAGGCGCGCATCGATGGACGTCTGCATGTCATCCCGTACGTACTTCAGGGATCGACGGTCTCGTTCGCGTTCGATGGCGAGATTTACTTCGCCGACGTCAGTGACAAAGGCTCACGCGCGAAAGCGCGTCATCGCGATCAATCCACCGCCGCGCCGATGCCCGGCGTCGTCCTGAAAATTCTGGTGCAGGAAGGCGATGTTGTTTCGAAGGGTGCACCGCTCGTCATCCTCGAAGCGATGAAGATGGAGCACCAGATCCTCGCGCCGCACGACGGCAAGGTCGAAGGCGTGCATTGCAAAGAGGGCGAGATGGTGCAGCCGGGCGTTGAATTGGTCACAGTCAAAGCGAGCGAAGCGATCCCATGAAAATCACAGTTGACTCCGTAAAGATCGTCGAGGTTGGTCCGCGCGACGGCCTGCAAAACGAGAAGGTCACGATTCCGACGCAGGTGAAAATCGATTACATCACCGCGTTAGGCGACGCCGGCTTGCGCGTCATTGAAGCGGGTGCGTTCGTGAGTCCGAAGTGGGTGCCGCAGATGGCCGACACGACGGATGTGTATCGCGACATTCCGAAAGATCCCGGCGTTGAGTATCCGGTGCTCGTGCCGAACATGCGTGGCCTCGAGCGCGCAATCGAGGCGGGTGTGAAGTCGATCGCGATCTTCACCGCATCATCCGAGACGTTCAACAAACGCAACATCAACATGTCGATCGACGAGAGCTTCGAGAACTACGCTCCCGTCGTGATGCGTGCGCGCGAGGAAGGGATGCGCGTGCGCGGCTACGTGTCGACCGCATTCGGTTGCCCGTACGAGGGACAAGTTGCGCCGGAGAAAGTTCTCGAAGTCAGCGCGCGTCTTCTCGACCTCGGCTGCTACGAAGTTTCCGTCGGCGACACGATCGGCGTCGGCACGCCCATGCAGGTGCAGGGCGTGATCGGCATGCTGCTGCAGGTGATTCCTGCATCGAAACTCGCGATGCATTTTCACGACACGCGCGGCACTGCACTCGCGAACACGCTCGCGGCACTCGAGCTGGGCATCGCGACATTCGACGCATCGTCGGGCGGACTCGGTGGTTGTCCGTATGCGCCGGGTGCGTCGGGCAATCTTGCGACCGAGGATCTCGTCTACATGCTCGACTCGATGAACATCGTCACAGGTGTGAATCTCAATCGACTCGTACAGGCCTCGACGATCATCGCGCCGTATCTCGATCATCCGCTGCCCGGACGCTATCTGCAGGCTTGCACCAAAGGCACGATGCCGTTCGCGACGTCGCTCAGCAGCAGCGCAGCGGTGCAATGAACGAAACGCTGAATCGTGGATCGTGGCGCAATGGCTGGTACGTCGTTCCGCATCAGGTCATCTGGCGGGACGTCGATGCATTCGGCCACGTCAACAACGCCGTTTACTTCACCTACTTCGAGTGGGCGCGCACGCTGCTGTGGTTCGAGATCACAGGACTCAGCGGTCCCACCGACATCGGCTTCATCGTCGCGCACGCGCAGTGCGATTTCCGCCAGCAGATCAGCATCGAGGCGATCGACATCTGCATTCGCGTCGGCGAGATTCGCAACACCTCGTTCGATACGCACTACGAGATTCGCAAGAACGGCGGCCGTGATCTTGCAGCGACCGGCAGAGTCACGGTCGTATTGTTTGACTGGGAAACGAATGCGAAGAAGCGGGTCGATGACGAACTGCGGAAGAAGTTGATCGATCGCGCAGCATGGCTGGACCAGAATTAGTTGGTAAGATTCGCCCTCACTCGTGATTACCGGCTTCAACACCGACATCAAGCACAACGAAAAGGTCTACCACGTTCAGACCGAGGACAAAGGTGTCGGCAATCCGTACATCGAGTCGCTCGTGTATGTCGGCGGTGAGATTCTCGCGTCGAAGAAAACGTCCTACGCGGAACAACTGAAGGCCGGCGGCATCGACGAGAAGTGGATCGGCGGGCTGATGGAACAGCAGCACCGCACGATGATCGCGGCGATCAAACGCGGCCGCTTCGATCAGCCCGCGGACGTCACGAAGACCAGCGTTCCGCGTCCTGATACCGCGGCGGGCGTTGCGTTCGAACAGACGCCAGTGCCCGCAACCACGCGCGCGCAACAGGGACCGATCGTCGTCGACGAAGAGAAGACGCTCGATCAGGTCATCATCGATTACCTCGCGTCCGAAGCGGAGAGCGAACATCTCGAGCTGACGTTGATCAATCCGACGGATTTCTTCGCCGGCACGCCGCTCGAATTGCGCATCGCCGCACGCAAGAGCCTCTCGCAAGCGCCGATTCCGGCCGCGGCCATCGAAGTGAAAGTCATCTCGACGATCGAGCCGCCGCGCGTCATCTTCCGTGGCAAGACCGCCGCGGACGGCACGGCCATGATCCGCTGCAACATCCCCTCGTTTCGCGAAGGCACAGCCGCCGTGATCATCTCCGCGCAGAGTCCCATCGGAAATGACGAGGTCAAGCAGTTGGTGAAGAGGAAGAAGTAGCCGGTTGCCGATGACCGCCGCATCTGGCAGCACTCTTTCATAGCGACGTCAACGTGTTCCGCTCGAAGTTCGCACGCGCTCTGGCCCTGCTCGCTGGGATGACCGGCGTGATTTACCTCATGCTCAGTCTGTTCCTGCCCTCTTCGCGCAGACTGATCTTCGGTGTCGACAAACGCACGGGGCGCGTGCGGCTCGTCCAAAACCACGTCACGTTTCTTCCGCCGCATCAGTTCTACCGCCTGAGCTTCGAAAAACGCGAAGGCGTCGCGCAGCGCGATGGTCTCGTGCGCATCCTTTCGAAAGAACGTGTTCCCGTGACCGTCACGTATCGACTGCGCTTCAGCGTCCCGGGCGACAAACTGCCGGACGCGCGCGGTCTCGTGCGCGAGGGATTCAACGCCTGGATTCGCACGCGCGTCGCCGAAGCCGTTTCGGCGATGACGCAGCAGTTCCCGATCGAAGAGCTGCTCTCGCCTACCGGTCAGTTCGCGCGGCGTCGCGATGATCTGCGCACCGTCGTGTCGCGACATCTCGCGCAGAGCGGCTTGCAGGTGAAGGCGTTCGAGATCGCGCGCATGGAGCCCGATCGTCAGGCGCTGCTCGAATACAAACGCGCGGAACTGCGTCGCGGTGCGCGCGGCGTCGCGGGTCGCGTGGCGATCATCGCGATCGACGGCGCGGACTGGGAGCTCATCTCCGAGCTTGCCGATGATGACCGCATCCCGAACATCAAAGCACTCGTGCAACGCGGCACCACCGCGTCGTTACAAACGATTCAGCCGACCGTCTCGCCGCTGTTGTGGACGACGCTCGCGACAGGCTTGCCGCCCGATCGTCATGGCGTGATCGATTTCGTCGATGCTGCGAGCAAGCGTCCCGTCGATGCGTACTCGCGTCGCTCACCCGCGGTGTGGGAGATCGCCGAGGCATTCGGTCGTCAGTCCGAAGTAGTCAACTGGTGGACTGACTGGCCGCCGACGGAAGGTGGCGCGGTGACGTTCGATGCGCCGGTGACGCTGATGAGCAACGCCGTGTCGCCGTCGAGTCTCGAGCCGCGACTGCGCCAGCTTGTCGTGCCCGTCGACAGCATCGGCTATCAACAGATCGGGCGTTTTCTCAACATCACCGCGGCCGAGTACAACAACTCGGTGAGCAGCGGCAACGTGTCGGATCCGGTGAATGTCTTTCGCAACGTGCTCGCGAAAACGTGGACCGATCATCGCGTCGCGCTGAATCTCTATCAACAACAGGCGCCGCTGCTGACGATGGTCGCGTACGAAGGAACGGACGAGGTCAATCATCTCTTCGCGCCGTATCACCCGCCGTATCGTGAAGGCATTCCGCAGAATGAGTTCCGCAAGTACTGGCCGACGGTCGCGAATTACTACGCGGAGATCGATCGTCTCATCGGCGAGTGGATGCATGTCATCAGCGATGACACGACGGTGATTCTCGTCTCCGCGCATGGCTTCCGCTGGGGGAAGAATCGTCCGCGCATGCAGCCGATCGGACGCAGTGCGCTTTCCGATCATCGCAATCCCGGCATCTTCATCGCGTACGGAAATCACGTCGCGCCGAATCGCGGCAGTCACACGATCTCGCTTTACGACGTCACGCCCACCGTGCTCTCGATCCTCGGCTTGCCGAAGTCGACCGAGATGCCGGGCAACACGCCGCCATGGGTGTTCCGCGATCTGCAACCCGTCACGTCGGTGCGCGTGATCAGCTACGACGAGTTCTTCGGCGGACGTCCGCGCGGCGGCGGGCAGTCGATCGATCCGCAGGCTTACACGAAGCAACTGCAGGCGACAGGACATCTCTTCGATCCGTCGCGCATGCAGCCGGTATTCGAAGACGCGGACGGTGATCCGATTCGCACCGCGACGGCCGCACCGCTCGCGCCGCAGCAGTGGGGCTCGTACGCCTGGTACAACAATCAGGGCATCGAGTTGCGCAAGCAGGGCAAGCACAAGGAAGCGATTGAATCGTTCCAGAAAGCGATCGATCTCAATCCCGGGCGGCCGACGCCGTATCTCAACATGGCCATGTCGCTGTTCGATCGTCAGCAGTACACGGCCGCGGATGAAGTGTTCGTGATGGCGGTGGCGCGCGGTCTGCCGAATGCGGAACGCTGGTTCTGCGATTTCTCCGCGCTCTATCGTTCGCGCAACATGACGTCGCGCGCGATCGCGCTGCTGTACAAAGGAAAGCAGATTTTTCCGCAGTCGTATTTGATCGCGGCGAATCTCGGATCGGCGCTCGCGCAGGCGGATCGATATACGGAAGGTTTGCCGGAACTGGAGCGCGCTCTGGGTCTGCAACCGTCGTCCACCCTCGCGCTCAACAACCTCGGCACGTACTACGCGAAGAAAGAAGATTACGGTCGTGCGCTCGATTTCTGGAATCGCTCGCTGACGATTGATCCGCGCCAGCCGAACATTCGCAGCGCGGCCGAAGCGGCGCGAACGCACTTGTAAGCGCGTCGTCGGTTCGTTAGGCTCACGCGAGCACATGCCCACCGTCGAACGCGAAGTCAAACGGTTTCAGGAGTTTCTTCAGGCCCAGGGGTTGAAGCTCACCTCCGAGCGCACTGCGCTCGTGAAGTACATCTTCTCCACGCACTATCACTTCGAAGCCGACGAGCTGCTCTTCAAGATGAAAGAGCAGAACGTGAAGATCTCTCGCGCGACCGTGTATCGCACGCTGGAACTGCTCGTGAAGTCCGGCCTCGTGCGCCGCGTGCACCTTGGCGAAGACCACTATCACTACGAGCACGTCTCCGGAAACTCACATCACGATCATCTGATCTGTACCACCTGCGGCAACGTGATCGAGTTTCACGATGAAGAGCTGGAGAAACGTCAGCTCGACATCTGCGCGAAAAAAAAGTTCAAGCCGACGTTCCACAACCTCCAGATCCTCGGCATCTGCGACGCCTGTCAGCGCAAAGGCGAACTGCCCGACGCCCCCGATCGCGTGAAGATGATTCAGGCGACACGCCGGCGGAAATAGCGCGCCCCCCGCCTGTCATCCCGAGCGTAGCGAGGGACCTGGGGGGGTGGGTGGCGCGAAACACGATCTTCGTGCCGCCACCCGAGCCCCAGATCCCTCGCTCCCGCTCGGGATGACAGGTGCTCACGCTCGGGATGACAGGAAATCAATCAATCGCTGCAATCTCCGCAGCGATTTCTCTTTCCCTAGCACCACGGCCACATCAAAAATCGGAGGCGATGCGCCGCGGCCGGTGAGGGCGAGTCGCAGGGGGTGAATCAGCTTCGCGGCGGAAACGCCTTTCGATTCCGCGAGTGTTCGCAGCGCCTGCTCGCTCGTCGTTACATCGAACGGCTCGACGCTCGCGAGGGTCTCGTGCAATTCGCTGAGACGTGAGGCGAGGTCCTCGCCCTTGAGATGTTTCTTCGCGGCGTCTTCGTCGTACACGATCGCGTCGTCGTCGATGAGATACGGCTCGAGTTGCGTGGCGATCTCCGCGAGTGTGCGGCCGCGGCCTTTGCTCAACTCGATCGCGGCGCGAAGCTCGTCGAGCGATCGTGCGCGATCGCCGAGAAATGGCAGCAGGTGCGGATAGATCTCATCTGCGGACATCCGCATCAGATACTGTCCGTTCATCCACAAAAGCTTCTCCGGGTCGAAGACCGCCGGCGCTTTGTTGACGTCGGAGAGATCGAAGAGCTGCTTCGCTTCGTCGGACGTGACGATCTCGCGATCATCGCCGGGATTCCATCCGAGGAGCAGAAGGAAGTTGAAGAGCGCCTGCGGGACGATGCCCATATCCCGATACTCTTCCGCCGATGTCGCACCAGTGCGCTTCGACAAACGTTTGCGATCGCTGCCGAGAATCAACGGCAGGTGCGCGAACACCGGCACGTTCGCATCGAACGCGTGAAACAGCAGGATGTGTTTCGGCGTGTTCGAAAGATGATCGTCGCCGCGCGCAACGTGCGTGATCTCCATGTCGACATCGTCGACGACGACGGAGAGGTGATACGTCGGATTGCCGTCCGAGCGCAGCAAAACGAAATCGTCGATCAACTCGCCTTCGAAATGCACGTGGCCGCGAATGAGATCGTCGAACTCGATCGCGCCTGCTGACACTTTGAAGCGAATCACGTGTGGTGCATCGGCGGGCTGCGACTCGCCTGCTTCGGCGCGTGCGCGACAACGTCCGGAGTAGCGATAGTTGATGTTCGCCTGCTCCGCGGCGGTGCGTTCCGCTTCCAACTCTTCGACGGTGCAGTAGCAGCGATACGCCTTGCTCGCGGCAACGAGTTCTTCCGCGCGCTCGCGATATCGATCGAGGCGATCGCTCTGATACACCGGACCTTCGTCCCACTCGACGCCGAGCCATTGCAGTGAGCTGACGATCTGCTCCGCGTGATGCTGTTTCGAGCGCTCGACATCCGTGTCTTCGATGCGCAGCAGCATCGTGCCGCCGTAGCGTCGCGCATGGAGCAGGTTGAAGATGGCCGTGCGAGCGCCGCCGACGTGAAGGAACCCGGTGGGCGATGGGGCGAATCGGAGCTTCATCGGGCGCGGAGTCTAGCAAACGTACAATGAACGCGATGCGCTCTCAGCGCGGCTACACACTCGTCGAGATCCTCATCGCGTTCGTCATCCTGACGTTCGTGATCACCATCTCGTTCACCGCGTTCCTCGAGCGCAACAAACGGCTGCAGCAGGCCAACGAAATCATCCTCGCCTATCAGGCCCTCTCGAACGAATCCGAATACTGGCGGCGCATCGAATTCAGCGCGCTGAAATCGACGCAGAAATTTGAGAGCGATCTCACGATGCTCAAGCCGCTCACGCCGTACACCACCGACGCGATCGTCAAAGACACCGGCACAGGCACGCGAAACGTCACGCTGCTGATTCGCTGGAAGGGCGGTCAGCGCGAAGCGAAGATCACGCTCGTGCGCGTCGAGACCGGAAGCAAAGGTGGCTTGTGGTGAAGGCGCGGCAACGCGGCTACACGATGATGGAGATCGTCGTCGCGATGACGATCTTTCTCATCTTCCTCGCGACGTTGTTCGCACTCACGCGCGACATGCGCGAGTACGAAAAACGATTGCCGGTGAATTTTCAAAAGCATCCGCAGGTGGCGGCGTTGATCACGCGGCTGCGTCGCGATGTGATCGATGGCTTCGGCAAGAATCCGTATCGCGATTACTACGAAGACTACGTTGCATCGGAGCAGGTGCTGATTCTCGAGACGCTCAATGCGCAGACGGGCGGCAAGATCACGGTGGTGTGGGATTTCCGCGAGCCGGGTGTGGTGCGCCGGCGCTTGTTCAACGGCAACGTGGCCGCGGACTGGTGGGCGCGCGGATTACCGAAGGGATTCAACGTCAAAGTCGATGCCGTGAAAACCGGTCCGCGCGCGGCGTGGGCGACGCATTTTCAAGCGATAGATTCCGAGGGACGCATTGCGATCGATCAGATCTTCCAGCCGCGCGCGACGGAGTAGCGAACGCGGTTATGCGCTCATCGCGGCGATCGTGCTCGCGGTGTTGTATTTCGGGCTCATCCAGCTTCTGATGCTCGACGCTTCGCGCGAGCTCGCGGAAGCGCGACGCTTTCGCTCGCGCGTGGTGGCGCAGGTGCTCGCGGAGAATGGCGCCGAGCTCGCCGCACTCGAGATGGGAACTCCGGAGCGCGAACAATCGAGCGTACGCGCGGAAGATGAGCAGGGCGAGATTTCGGGTCACATGCAGAAGTCGCGCTGCAGCGATTGCGGTCAGCCGGAGTGGACGTTCACGATCGAAGGACAAGGGAAGACGAAAGGGCTTCCGCCGATCGAGACGAAGGTGAAGTTGCAGGGACGCGTGCGAATGTTAGGCGGCGTTCCCGAGGTACTGATTCAGTACTCGACGCATACGCCTTGAAAAAACGGCGGACTGAGCGTCCGCCGTTTCACTCATTTATCGAGCCGCGCGTTTTCGCATCAGACCCGCGCCGATCGCGAGCGCGGCGAGACCGCCGAGCACCAGACCGCCGTTGTTCTTCGCAACGCCGCGCACCTGTTCGAGGCCGCCGCGCATGTTCACGTTCTTCGTCATCGCACCGATCTTGCTCTGGTCGATGCCGAGTTTGTTCAGGATGCCGCCGAGGCCGGACGTCGATTTCGTGTTGCCGGTTTGCGGCGTCGCATCCTGCGGCTGATACGGATGGAACTGACTGGTAGGATTCACATTGTCAACCATTCGATGTCCTCCCTAACGGAGTTGGTTTATTGCGAGTTGGTTGCCAATTTTCCTTTTGAAATCAAACACTTACGGATGAGGTGCAGCGATGGGCGGAAACCCGAGAGAGCATGTGAAAGACAAAGGATTCTGGGACGGCGGCGCCCCCGGCCACGCCTCGGATAATCAAGCCGCCGGACGCCCAAGCGGCTTCCCCGGCTCCCGCAAACCAAAGCGCGAAGGGATCAAGACGGATCTCGAGTACCCGGCCGAAGAGAAGAAGTAGCGCACGTCATCCCGAGCGTAGCGAGGGACCTGGGTGGGAGGGTGGCGCGTAAAGGGTGGTTCGTGGCGCCCCCCGCCCCCCCAGGCCCCCCCCGCCCCCCGCGGGGGGACAGGCGCGCGCCGCCCCGCCCCCCCGCCCCACCCACCCCCCCGGGGGGGCAGTGG
>JBQCJC010000573.1:0-6156 GCA_051953135.1 Thermoanaerobaculia bacterium
CCCATGAGCGTCGACACCGCGGCGCCTTTGCGTTTGCCGAGCAATCGCAGGAACAACGGAATCGGTCCCGACAACGCGCCGCCAACACGCGTGATCGTTCCGGTGCGTCCGTGACGCAGCGGCTCCGATGCGCGATCGTTCGTTCCTTCGATTGCGAACCCGGTGATCGTTTCGAAGATCGCGGCGCCGAGTCCTAACGCGTTGAGCGCGTCGTGCCGATGTCCGCGCAGTTCGAGCAACGAAATCGCGGAGCCCAATGCAGACGCGCCGAAATGCATCGGCAGCAATCGCACGTGCTCGCGCCAGACGGGAATCGCGGTCGCGCCGATGAGCACACCGGTATACGTCGCCATCACCAATCCCGTCGCCGCGGCGATCATCGCGCTCGCATCGCCGACGACTTTCACCGGCAGATTCGTTTTCGTCTCGATGAGTTTCGCGAATGCGCTCGCGCTCGATGCAGTGCCAAACGCCGCAAGTGTCCATGCGCCGACGGACATCGGCGATTGCACTTTGAACACGCGCATCATGTTGAGAAACCGTTCGGGACGGCCGAGGTCGGAAATGAGGAGCGGTGCGGAAAGTGCGGATCCGGCCGCGGCGATCCATCGCGCATCGCGCACGATCGCTTCGTCCGCGCCGGTGAGTTGCGCGATCGCGCCGATCGCGGCCGATGCTCTTGCTGCACCGCCGACGAAAAAGTACGCCGGAATCTCCCACGTCCACACCGGCGCCTTGAGCAGAGGAATGCGGTGATAACTCGCGGTCGCGTCCTCGCTCACTTCTTTCCTCCGAACGCAAACGCGACGAATGCGCCTAACGCGATTGCGCCCGCCGCCGCGGCCGCGGATTTCCACGCGGCCGGAACGAGCGTCGTCGGCACGATCGGATTCGACGGAAGGTTGTATTGCCGCGCATCGCCGCGCACGAGAAACAGCGAGTGCGTGCCGCCGACGCTCGTGTTCTTCGCGTCGTACAAAGTCGCGTCGGTCATGCCGTTCTCGTGAAGTTTTGTGATGCGCGCGTCGGCGGCTTGCTGCAACTCCTCGAGATCGCCGAAGAGAATCGATCCGGTCGGACACGCTTTCGCGCACGCGGGCTGCTCGCCTGCTTTCTGCCGGTCATAACAAAACGTGCATTTGAACGCGCGGCCATCATCCGGTCTGCGATCGACAACGCCGAACGGACACGTGACGACGCAATAACCGCAGCCGTTGCAAATGTCGGGTTGAATGTAGACGCCGCCGAATTCAGTGCGCACGATCGAGCCCGTCGGACACGCTTCGAGGCAACCCGCAAGCTCGCAGTGTTTGCAGACGTCGGACGAAAACTGCCACGTCATCAAATCGGGCGCGTTGCCGCCGGAACCGATCGCTGTTTCGTGCTCGACGAATTTGACGTGACGCCAGGTCGAGTGGCCGAGTGCGAGTGTGTTGTCGTACGACTTTCCGGACCACGTGAAGCCGTCGCTCGGAACGTCGTTCCACTCCTTGCACGCCACCTCGCACGCTTTGCATCCGATGCAAAGCGTCGAGTCGGTGAAAAACCCGGTCGTCGTCAAGAGAACGGTAGCTTATCGCACGGCGCGCAGCTTCGTGAGTCCGAGCTTGCGCACGTTGATGCCGCTGACGCTGCTGTACGCAACGTAGGTTGCGCCGTTCAAGCGCGTGACGCCGCCGAGACTCACCACCTGTCCCGTCCATGGCAAAACGTTTCCGACTTCGCCGTTTGCGGCGATGTCGACTTTGAGTTGGTTGACCGCGACCGTGAATGCGCCACTCTCATCGGCGCCGACGAAGATCGGCAGATGGCTCCAGCCGCCGGTGTAAAACTGCGCGATGTCGCGCGATTCGCGCAGCAGCAGGCCGTCGTGCGAAACGAGCGCGGTATGCAGCAGCACCGCTCGCGGCAAATCCGCACCGTCCGGCTCCGCGGCATTCGGATCGAATTCGAACCACGCGACGAGACACGTCTGCGGACCGCAGGCGAGCGCGGTTTCGACCGGATCATGCGCAACAATCGATCCGTTGCCGACACGCTGGCCATTCCCGTCGATCGGCGAAACGACAAGTTGCCAACCGTTGCCTGAGCGGAGGTCGTTCCACGCGAGCAGCGGTACGCCACCGTCAAGGTTTGCTTCTTCCTGCACCGGCACAGTGATGTCGTCGATCGCTTCGAGCCACTGTCGCGCGCCGACCGTGCCGTCGAACGCAATTCGCGTGGAGACGATGCGTTGTTCGGCGCCGTCTGACCACGCGACGCGGAATCCGTCCGGCGTTGCCGCGATTGCGGGAGTGACGCCGAGGCCGAGGTCGATCCTCGCACCTACTGGCGCATCGTTCGCGTCGAGGCGCTGTGCATAAATGTTCCCGTTCTCGAACCACGCGACCAGCGCCTGGTCCGCGGACGATTGCAGAACGAGCTCCTGCGGAGGCAGCGTCGTTTCGATCACCGATTCCGCGCGCCGCACACGATCGGCACGAACGCCGCCAGTGTGAATGCCGCCGGTTCCAACCCAAGCGACGAGCAATCCGCGCGCATCCTTCGTCAGTACAGGAGAATGCCCCGTTGCACTGAGCGAAATCTCCTGCGCCATTGCAAGGAGCGGAAAGACGAGTGCGATGAGCGCGAATGTTTTTTTCATTGTGCCTTTTGCAGATTACACGTGAGTCCCTTCGACTCGAAGATCTTCACGTTCGGTTCTTCTGAAATCGCGAGCAGGTCATTGACGACGTCGCCTTTGACGAGACCGTGATTCCCCCAATGATACGGCAGGCCGACCTGATGCACCGTGGAGCCGTTAATCTCGAGTGACGGCATGCGCGTCGTCACCAGAGCTCGCGCACGAATGGATCCGCGTGCGGTGCTGATCGTGACGACATCGCCATTGACGACGTGTTGTTCTTCTGCAAGCTCTGGCGAAATCTCCGCGAATAATTCGGGCTGCAGCTCTGCGAGATGCGACAGTGTGCGCGTCATTGCACCCGCGGTGTGATGTTCAGTCAATCGATACGTCGTGAGAACGTACGGGAATCGTTCATCAGGCGACGACGCATACGGATTATCCGGACGTTCTAATTTCTGCGCGGCGGGATTGACCTGCTGTGCATAGAGCGGATTCGGAATATTGGACTCTAATGGTTCGTAGTGCGTCGGAAGCGGACCGTCTTTCAATCCCGAGGGTACCCATAACCAGCCTAAGCCGTCCGGATGCATGATGAACGGCGCGTCGCCGGGAATCGCTTCATCGCCGCCTTTACCTTGCTCCGGAATGTAATCCGGCGCTTTGCCGCGCGTGAAATCGGCGACGTCGTGTCCGATCCATTCACGCTTCTCTTCGTCCCACCACACGAGCGCTTTTCGTTCGCTCCATGGTTTTCCGTCCGGACGCGCGGACGCGCGATTGTAGAGAATGCGCCGGTCTAACGGCCACGCATATCCCCAGCCGTGACCATAACGACCCTTTGCTGTACGCGCGTTTGCTTTGTTCTCGCCGTCATAGACGCCGGAGTAAATCCAGCACCCGCAATACGTCGAGCCGTCGTTCTTTAATTCGCCGAAATGCTTGATGTGCGGACCGCCATGAATTTCCCTCAGGATTTCGTCCGCGTCTTCATCGGCATAATTCCAGGTCAATGCGCGTAATGCGGCGTCACGCTGTAAATGACTCGCTTTCGCCTTGAGCTTGCGTCCGAGCTCCACAATGAACTGCAATTCGCTACGCGCATAACCCGGCGGATCGACTGCCTTCTCCCGCCATTGCAGCATGCGTTGTGTATTCGTAAACGTGCCGTCTTTCTCCACATACGACGCCGCAGGAAAAAAGAACACCTCGGTCTCGATCGTGTCCGGCGATTCTTCCCAAAACGACGACGTTTCGGTGTCGACGAGATCGCGCACGACCAGCCATTTTAGTTTGCCTAACGCCGCGCGCTCGAGTTTCGCGTTCGGCGAGCCGACGGCGGGATTCTGTCCCATGACGAACAATCCTTCGAGATTGCCGTCCGCCATTTCGAGCCAGTAGCCGAAATACGAATGATCGCCCGTGAGTCGCGGGATCCATTCGAATCCGAAGTCGTTTTCCGATGTCGCGGCATCGCCGTAATACGCCTTGAGCAGCGACACGAGGTATTTGTCAATGTTGTACCACCAGCCCTTTTCGGCTTTGTGTTTCTTCAAATACGCCGTCAAATCCCGTTCATCGGACGTCGGCATCGGCAAATAGCCGGGAAGAATGTCGTACAGCGTCGGAACATCGGTTGACCCTTGAATCGACGCATGACCACGCAAGGCCATAATGCCGCCGCCCGGCCGTCCGATGTTCCCTAACAGCAATTGCAGAATCGACGCGGCACGAATGACCTGCACGCCGGTCGAATGTTGCGTCCAGCCAACCGCATAACAAATCGCACCGGTTTTCTCCGGACCCGAGGCGCTGGTATAGATGTCCGCGATTCTTAGAAATTCGCTCTGTGGGATTCCGCACGCGCGCTCGACGAGTTCGGGCGTGTAGCGCGCGAAATGACGACGTAGGACATTGAGAACACAGCGCGGATTCTGCAGCGTCATGTCGCGCGGGGGATCGGGCGCTACGCCGGGCGTGCCCTGCCCTTCTCCGCGATGACCGGTATCCTGCGATTTCGCATCGGATTTCGGATAAAGCCAGGTTTCGGGCGCGGAGAACAAGCCGTCGAGATCTTCGGTATCGCGAAAATCGTCGCGCACGAGCACGGACGCATTCGTGTAATGGAGCACGTACTCGCGAAACCAGCGCTCGGTTTCGAGTACGTAGCGGATCAATGCGCCGAGAAACACGAGATCGCTGCCCGCGCGTAACGGCAGCCAGGAATCGGCCATTGCCGAGGTGCGCGTGAATCGCGGATCGACGTGAATGATCTTCGCGCCGTTTTTTTCGCGCGCTTCAATGACCCATTGAAATCCGACGGGATGATTCTCGGCCATGGACGAGCCCATGATCAGGATCGCGTCTGCGTTGGCGAGATCCTGCTGTGCCGTGGTTGCGCCGCCGCGGCCGAGGGAGGTGCCCAGACCGGGCACCGTGGAGCTGTGTCATATCCGTGCCTGATTGCTCAGGCACACCATCCCCAGTCCGGCGGTAAAGAGTTTCTTGATGAGGTAATTTTCTTCGACGTCCAGCGTTGCCCCGCCTAAGTGCGCGACGCCGGTCGTGTGCATGTGCTCTTCGTTGAACGTGCGCTCGCGCGACGCCCACAATCGATCCGCAACCATGTCCATTGCGGATGCGAGATCGAGCTCGATCCACTGTCGCGATTTCGGCGCGCGGTATTTGACCTTCGTCGCGCGCTCACTGTGCGTGACGAGCTCGAAACTGGCCGCGCCTTTGGGACAGAGATGGCCGCGCGAGATCGGCGATGCGGGATCGCCTTCGATATTCACGACTTTGTTGTCGCGATGAAAGACGAGTTGCCCGCAGCCGACAGCGCAATACGGGCAAATCGATCGCGCGACCTTAGCGCCGGCGTTTTTCTTTTCGAGACCGCGCGTGCGGTCGCTGATTGCAGCATCGCGATCGCCGCGAAGCTGTCGGAGAAACGGCCAGCGCGTTAGCAGCTCGAGCATGAAACGGGAGTGTACCGCGGAGCACCGGCATTTCACCGGCGCTCCACTACGAGTTACTCGCCGTCGCTCTGTCCAACGACGAAAATCGGGTCCTGACTCTGATTGTCGAGCACGGATGCGAATCCGAAGAGCGGCACGTCGCCGAACCCTTCCATCACGCAATAAGCAGACTCGACGTTCTGCGCAACACCAGCCGCAAGGAAGATGTTGTTGATCTGCACGAGCGCACGCGCGGCGACGTTGCGCGTCGTCTTGCCGAGGAACGTGCCGTCGGTCTGATAGAGCGAGAACGTCACGTCCTGCGCGATGTCCGTTGGGTTGTACACGCCCACATTCGAGCGAAATCCGGTCGTACTGTCGAGCGAGAACGATAACGACGGCACGATAAGACGACCGGCCGCGCGATCGAGCGGTAAGCCGGGCACGTACTGACCGAATGTCGGCGCCGGTTTCGATGGCGTGTACAGACGGCTTGCGACCGCGATGCGGCCGCTGGTCTGGAACTCGATCGCCCCGCCCGACTCGCTCGCGCCGAACAGAGTCACGACGATGTCG
>JBQCJC010000574.1:0-8886 GCA_051953135.1 Thermoanaerobaculia bacterium
CACGCCGCAAGGCGTGGTGACGACACTCGCGGGCATGATTCGCAGCTCTGGCAGCAGCGACGGCTTCGGCATTCAGGCTTCGTTTCGCAATCCGTATGACGTCGCCGTCGATCCAACGACCGGCAACATCTACGTGAGCGACAGCGGCAACAACAAGATTCGCAAAGTCACGCCCGATGGCTACGTCACGACGGTTGCGGGCAGCTCGATCGGCGCGGGCGATGCGGATGGCACCGGCACGGATGCCTCGTTCGATTCGCCGTGGAGCATCGTTGTCGATGCGGCCGGCAACGTCTACGTCGCGGATCATGACAACAACACGATTCGCAGAATCACGCCCGCGGCGGTCGTGACGACATTCGCGGGAAGCGGCAGCACGGGATCGACGAATGGCAGCGCATCGGTCGCGCGATTCAACGCGCCGAGCGGCATCGCGGTCATGCCCGATGGTTCGACGCTCGTCGTCGGCGATGCGTTCAATCACGCGTTGCGTCTCATCGCGAACAATCAGGTCACGACCTACGTCGGCTCCGTACCGGCCAACGGCACGACGAACGCGAACGGCACCGCGGCGCGCTTTCACTTTCCCAGCGGCGTCGCAGTCGACTCGCAAGGCAACACGTTCGTCTCGGAGCTCGGCTGCACGATTCGCAAGATTACGCCCGCGGGTATCGTCACCACGTTCGCTGGTGCGGCGGGACAATGCGGCGCGATCGACGCGACCGGTGCGAACGCGCGATTCAATTACCCGCACGGTCTTGCGATCGATGCGAACGACAACCTCTACGTCGCCGACACCTACAACCACGTCATTCGAAAAATCACACCCGCGGGCGTCGTCACGACGCTCGCCGGAACCGCGGGCCTGTACGGCACGACGAACGGTACGGGCGCGCAGGCGCGGTTCTATTTCCCATGGTCGCTGACGGTCGATCCGCAAGGGAACGTGTTCGTCGCCGACACGTACAACCACATGATTCGCCGCATTGAACCCGCCGGTGTGGTGACGACGTTCGCGGGCAACAGCTCGCCGGGCTGGCGTGATGACGTCGGTACGGATGCTGATTTTTACTACCCAATCGCGATCACGATCGATGCGTCGCGCAATCTCTACGTGAGCGATTGGACGCGCCACGTCATTCGCAAGATCACGCCCGCGGGTGTGGTGACGACGATCGCGGGCGAAGCGTTGAACAGCGGCAGCAACGACGGCATCAGCAGCACCGCGCATTTCGAAAATCCCAATGGCATCGTCGCCGACGCCGAAGGAAATCTATTCGTGGCCGATGAAGGGAATCACGTCATTCGACACGTGTCGGCGAATGGAGTCGTGACGACCGTAGCGGGACTCGCGGGAACGCCGGGTAACGTGAACGGATACGGCAGCGTCGCGCGATTCTCGTTCCCGCAGTCACTGGCGATGACGCGCGATGGCCGAATCGTGATCGCGGATCAGTACAACCATGCGGTGCGAATCGGGACGATGTATGTGCCGCCGCCGAAGCGAAGAGCGGCGCATTAGCGACTAGCGTCGTGCGAACACGCAATCCCTGCACATGAAATCTTCGGGCGATTCTTCCAGCCCGTAAATCCATCGCCGCAGTTTCGCGAGCTCATCACCTTCGAGCACTTCGCGAATCGAGCTCTCGCGAAGATCGCCCACGACATACTTTTCGTCGTAGTCCTCGCAACACAATACGCAACGGCCCCGCGGCGTGATGTGCAGATGCTGCAGAGGACGAGAGCCGACGTTGTCGCATCCGCGCAACGGACGATTGCGCTCCGCGGCTTTGAGTCCGATGTCGAGCCAGCCCGCGCGATCCATCACCACGTGCTGCTCCACTTCGAATTTCGATCCGGCGTAGCGATCGCGAATCGCGGCGAAATCTTCGGAGTGTGTGGCGTTGCCGGTGCCAAGGACGACGATCTTCATGAGCTGGGCCACGCGCTTGTCCTGCATGTAGTCGACGTTGCGCAGCACCGCGCGCAGATGATCCTCGCCGCGATCCTGCTTGTAGCGCTCGGGATCGAGCGTTGAGAGATTGATGCAGAGATAGCGCAACGGGGAGTTCGCGAGCAGCGCGTCCGTCTTCGCCGGAGTGAACCCCGATCCGTTGCTCAGCACCGCGACCGGCAAACCCGCATCGTGCAGCGTGCGCACATGCTCGAGAAAACGCCGATCGAGCGTCGGCTCGTTGTAGCTCTGCAGAAACACGCTCTCGATCGCCGGGAACGCTTTCAGTTCCTCGACGATGCGCGCGAACATTTCCTCGCTCATCGTCTCGTCTTCGCGCGGCGCGATCGAGACCGGGCAGAAGTAGCACTTCTGATTGCACGTCGTCATCGTCTCCAGCGAGACGATGCGCAGATGATGGTGGCGCGAAAGATCGGCACCATTGCGCACGATCCAGCCATCGCGTTCGAGCTCCGCATCATCGAAAGCTTTCGCTTCGAACGCGCGAAATCGCTCGTACGCCGCGTCTCCCGGCACCAGCGCGCGATCGGTCAGAGGGTTGTAGACGCGATCGGCGTCGATGTGGAGAAAGGGATTCGTTTTCAACATGTTCGCGTGACGTACGGGGCTCTCGGGCCGCGCGTCTAAACGCGATCGATGTCCCGCCTGTTCCGGAATGTTGCGCGTATGATGCGCCCGCACCATGGCGATTGCCGTCCTCTACCCCCGGTACGATCACCCCGCGATCGAAGAACGTTACGCATCCTGGCAGACGAAGATGCTGCTCCAGCGCGGTGAAGACACCGGTCCTTTCATCTCCTACGACCGCGATGAGCTCGCCGCCGACGTCGCCTCCGACGCCGATACCGAGTTCGTGCTCGTGATCACCGATCCACTGCTGCTTCCTTCGAAACGCTTCGCGGTACGACTTGCCGAAGCGCTGCTCGCGAGCGGCGCGGATGCCGTGCTGCCGGTATCGAACGAAGGACAGAATCCTGCACAGCGTCGCGGCCCGGTCACTCCGTATCTCACGTTGCGCGAGCTGCAAACATCGATCGAAGAAATTGCAGCGACGCCGCGCGAGCTGAATCGCATTCGTTGGGATCACTCTGATCCGGCGGCATATCTCTGCCGAACCGAGTTGCTGCGTGACATCGAGAAGCCGCTGCACGTTGCGCTCGAAGGTCACGAGGTCGCGATCGTTTCGAATGAGTACATGCATCGCTGGACGTCGCTGCGCGGACAGACGCGCTACGACCTGCTCGAGCGCATCAGCACGGACGCAAAATCCATCCTCGAATTCGGCTGCGGCGAGGCGCCCCTCGGCGAAGCATTGAAGCGCAGACAGAAATGCCGCGTCGTCGGCATCGAGCTCGATCCCGATGCGGCCGCGATCGCGGAGAAACGCATCGACGCCGTCTATCGCGGCAATGTCCTCGAGATCATCGAGATTCTCGACGAGAAGTTCGACTGGATCATCGGCGGCGACATCGTCGAGCACCTCGACGAGCCATGGTCGTTCCTCGGCGAGTTGCGACGCATCGCACTCCCCGGCGCGCATCTCTTGTTGTCGCTCCCGAATCTCGCAAACGCCTCGGTCGTCTCCGATCTGTTGCGCGGCCGATTCGACTACGTCTACATGGGACTGACGTGCGTCGGCCACGTGCGCTTCTTCACCAAACAGACGATCGAAGACATGCTCACGATCGCGGGCTGGGAAGTCGTCGAGATCGCGCCGCAGGAGCTCGTCGCGACACCGGTGCGCGATCAATTGCTCCACGCGCTCGATCAGGGCGGCGTCGCGTACTCGCGCGAAGATCTCGTCCCCACCGGTTACTACGTCATCGCTCGCAATTCATGAACATCGCTTACCTCCTCGAAGACACCGATCAATCGGGTGGCGTGCGCGTGCCGCTCGCACATGCCGATGCCCTGATCGCGCGCGGACATCGCGTTCGCCTCGTCACCAAAGGCCTTCCGCTCACGTGGCGTGCATCGCGCGCCGAATGGATTTACGTCGACGACTTTCGCCAGTACGACGCGAGCAGCGACGACTTCGTCATCGGCACGTTCTGGATCACCGTTCCGTTCGCGCATGAGATTGCAGGCGACCGTGCGGTGCATTTGTGTCAGGGCTACGAAGGCGCGTTCAGCGCGTACGAATCGATTCGCGAGCAGATCGACGCAACGTATCGACTGCCGATTCCGAAGCTTGTCGTATCGCCGTCGCTGATCGAAATCTGCAAGCGCTTCCATGATGACGTTACGTGCATCGGCCAGGTTGTCGAGGATGAGTTCTATCGTCCGTTTACGCCGCGCGAGCACGAGCCTTTGCGAGTGTTGGTAAGCGGCCAGGCACAAGCGGATTTGAAAGGCGTTCAGGACGCGTACGGCGCGGTCGCGCACGCGCGCTGGTTTCATCAGAAGCTCGATCTCATTCGCGTCTCGCCGTGGGCGCCATCGCGCGAAGAACCGCTCGATACCGTGCAGGAGTTTCATGTCGCGCTGACCACCGCGGAGATGACGCGACTCATGCACTCGTGCGATGCGCTGATCGCGCCGAATCATGCCGAGGAGGGATTCGGATTGCCCGCGGCAGAAGCGATGGCCTCCGGCCTTCCGACGATTCTCACCTCGATCCCGTCGTATCTCTCGTTCGACGAAACGCACGATTACGCGCTCTTCGCTCCCGAACAAAATGCAGTGGAGATGGGCGAACGCCTCATCGAATTGCTGAGCGATGCTGGGTTGCGCGAGCGACTGCGTGCACGCGGACGCGAAGTCGCCGAGCAATGGCGCATCGAGAATGTGGTGGATCGCCTGGAAGCGTTCTTTCGATCGCACCGAAACGGCTAGAATCGAATCCGTGAGCTCGATCTTCGGAACGAAGGAAGAGATCCTCGCGCGGCTCGAAGGCTACAAGAGGATGAATGCGTGGACAGACGCGCAGAATGCGCGGATCACTCCTGCCGAAGCCCTCGACGCACTCGATGATCTCTACGACTTCATGCCGCCGAAAACTCGTGCCCGCCGCGACGATCCCGCGTACGACGGCGCGCGTTTCATGATGTCAACGCTGAGCCGTCTTCGTGGCTGAACTAAGCACCGTTCTCACCGATATCGCCCGCGCGCTTCAACGTGCCGGGATCGATTACATGGTGATCGGCGGCATGGCCAACGCGATATGGGGCGTACCGCGTTCAACGACCGACGTGGATCTCAGCGTCGCGTGCGAACCGGGTGCATATCGCGATGTTGTGAACGCACTCGGCAAACTCATTGCGAAACTTCCTCCGAATGTTGAGGCATATCTGGAGAACGGCGTCCTGCCGTTTCTCCACCCATCCGGGGTTCCGGTCGATCTGTTGTTGAGCAAACATCCCTACGCCGAGCTCGCGATCTCGCGTGGTGTCGACGTTGAAGTGGATCACGTCCCCGTGAAGTTCTGCACGCCCGAGGACCTCGTCCTCCACAAAATCATCTCCGAGCGCGACAAAGATCGGCTCGACGTCGCAGACATCCTCCGTCGTCGTCGCGAGACGCTCGACCGCGCGTATCTCGATCCGCGCGTACACGAGCGTGCCGTGATCCTCGAACGTCCCGAGATCGAGCAACGCTACCTCGCGGCATTCGCATGACCCCACCCTCCGGCCCTGTTCTCGCATCCGTCACCTTCACAGGCATTTCGCTCGCTTGTGAAAAGTTTCTCTAGTACATAGAATTCGCCGCCCACGGACTCCTTCCGCGCGGCCACGGCTGACCGCGACGAAATACACACACAACTATGCCAGTCGAAAAAATCGAAAGACCGGATTCCATCATCCCGCGCAAGCCCGGCGTCGCACCTGGTGCCGAGGCGGAAAAGGGCCTCATCACCCTTCCCGGTGAGAGCGAGCGCGAAATTGAAGACCTCGGCGGAGCGACGTATCTCACGACCAAGCTCGACGCCGTCGTCAACTGGGCGCGCGGCAACTCGCTCTGGCCGCTGCCTTTCGGCACCGCGTGCTGCGCGATCGAGTTCATGTCCATGGTCTCGTCGCACTACGACATCTCGCGCTTCGGCGCCGAGACGGTGCGCTTCTCGCCGCGTCAGGCCGATCTCATGATCGTCGCCGGCACGATCGTCGACAAGATCGCGCCCGTGCTCAAGAAGATCTACGACCAGATGCCCGAGCCGAAGTACGTCATCGCCATGGGCGCATGCGCGACTTCGGGCGGCTTCTATCGCGCGTACCACGTCGTGCAGGGAATCGACGAGATCATCCCGGTCGACATCTGGGTACCGGGCTGCCCGCCGACTCCGGACGGTCTCATGTACGCACTCCTCAAGCTGCGCGAAAAGATTCAGCGTGGAGAAATCAGAAGAGGATGAGCACCTTAACGAAGTTCAGCGCCATCCCCTACACCGGACCGGCGCCTACCAATCGCAATCCGTACATCCCTGCCGCGGCCGCGGTCATGGATGCGCGCGGCGTCGAGATCGCGTCGAAGGTCACGAACCTCACGCAGGAAACCGGCAACGACCTGCCGACGTTCATCGTCGATCGCGCGAACATCGTCGACGTGCTGCGCGCGCTGCACGATCATCCCGAACTGCGCTTCACGATGCCGCTCGATCTTTTCGGCGGCGACTACCCGAATCGTGAAAAGCGATTCGACGTCGTCTATCAGCTTTACTCGCTGCAAAACAACGAGCGCGTGCGCATCACAGTGCGCGTCGCCGAAAACGAATCGGTTCCGACGAGCATCGGCGTCTTCGAAGGCTTCAACTGGTACGAGCGCGAAGTCTTCGACATGTATGGCATCAAGTTCGAAGGACATCCGAACCTGCGCCGCATCCTCACGCACGACAACTTCCAGGGCCACGCATTGCGCAAGGACTACGATCCCGCGCAGCGCTGGCTGCTCACGGAAGCCGGCGTCTCGGCACTGAAGCCGAAGATCGCACCGGAGTTCGCGCAGGAAGAAGAGGAATCCGATTTCGAGCGCGTGGTCCTGAACCTCGGACCGTCGCACCCCGCGATGCACGGCACGCTGCGCGTCGTGGTCACGCTCGATGGTGAAACGATCGTCGGCACCGAGCAGGAGATCGGGTATCTCCACCGCTGCTTCGAAAAGATGTCGGAGACGCACACCTATCAGCAGGTGATTCCGTACACCGATCGTCTCAACTACTGCTCGGCCGTGATCAACAACGTCGGCTACTGCATGGCCGTCGAGAAGATGCTCGGACTGAGCGCGCCGGATCGCGCACAGCACGTGCGCCTCATGCTCTCCGAGTTCTATCGCATCGCCGATCACATCGTTTGCATCGGCACGAATCTCGTCGACCTCGGCGCGCTCACGAATTTCTGGTACCTCTTCCAGCCGCGCGAAGAAATCATCGCGCTCGCGGAATCATGCAGCGGCGCGCGTCTGCTGCCAAGCTACCTGCGCATCGGCGGCCTCGCCGTCGACGTGCCTGAAGATTTCCTGCGCAATGCGCAGAAGATCGTGCACTCGCTGCCGAAGTACATCGACGAAGTCGAAGCTCTCGTGATGAAGAACCGCATCTTCCGCGAGCGCGTCGAAGGTGTCGGCGCCATCTCGCAGAAAGACGCGATCAACTTCGGATTCACCGGCCCGTGCCTCCGCGCGACCGGCGTTCCGTTCGACGTTCGCAAATCGAACCCGTACCTCGGATACGAAACCTACGACTGGGACGTGCCCATCGCCGAAGGTGGCGATACGTATGCGCGCTTCCTCGTGCGCTTCGAAGAGATGCGCCAGTCACTGCGCATCCTGCAGCAGGCGATCGATCGCGGCCTGCCTGGCGGACCGGTGATGGTCGACAATCCGTACGTTGCTTTGCCACCGAAGGCGAAGGTCTACAACGAGATGGAATCGCTCATCTATCACTTCAAGCTGATCATGCACGGCATTCAGCCGCCGGTCGGCGAGACGTACTTCCAGGTCGAAGGCGGCAACGGCGAAGTCGGCTTCTACATCGTGTCGGACGGCACGAAGAATCCGTATCGCGTGCGCGCACGTCCGCCCTGCTTCCCGATCTTCGAGGCGTACGGAAAGATGATCACCGGTCAGACGATCCCCGACGCGATCGCGGCGCTCGGATCGCTGAACATCATCGCTGGAGAACTGGACCACTAGGATGCCGATCACACGAGTTTCTCCGGGAGTCATTCGCGTCGAGCGCGAGCCGATGACGCTCACCGAGCGTCTGTACCTGCCGCAGGTCATCGGCGGCATGCTGCGTACGCTCAAGCACCTCACGCGAAATCTGCTCAACATCAAAGGTCTGCCGACGATTCAGTATCCGGAAGTGAAGCGCGTCTACTCCGAGCGTTTCCGCGGCCGGCACATTCTCACGTCGCGCGAAGACGGCACCACGCGCTGCGTCGCGTGCTACATGTGCTCGACCGCGTGTCCCGCCGAGTGCATTACCATCGAAGCGGGCGAAGACCAGCGCACGCGCGAGAAGTTCCCCGTGCGTTACGACATCGATCTGCTGCGCTGCATCTTCTGCGGTTACTGCGTCGATGCGTGCCCCGAGGATGCGATCTACATGACGCGCGATTACGAGATGGCCATCGACACGCGTGCACGCGCGGTCGTCGGTCTGCGCGATCTCGTCGTTCCGCCGAACATGCCGGTCGAGCCGATGGGATGGCGTCCGTACTACGGCACGATGGACAAGCGCGGCACCGCGGGCGGCACGGGCATCGGTCAGCCGCTGCGCGAGGCGCCGTACGAAGACAACGCACCACCCAATCCGGATGTGTATCGCGGAGCGTAATGCTTCGAAAACAAACGACCGCGCAATGCGCGGTCGTGTCATTTTTGCGCGATAGAATTACGCCGCCTTCATGAAGCCACACGAGACCACCAACGAAGGAGTTATTCGCAACGCAAAACAGTCCGGACTCGAGTCGCGG
>JBQCJC010000575.1:0-6313 GCA_051953135.1 Thermoanaerobaculia bacterium
GCGATGCGTTGCCGACTTTGTCGAGCCAGCGCCCGAGGCCATGAAAGAGAAGGAGCAATTCGAACGCGCGATCATTCGGCACGCGATGGAGTTTGCGAGCGAGTTTCGCGATGCGTTCGATCTCGTCGAGGCGGTTCACGCCATCGAGATCCTGATAGAGCGGTTTGAGGAACGTCTCGAGCTTCTGCCGAACCGTGGGTTGCATGTGTTGCCATACGTTTTATACGATCCGCGCCGATGTTGCTGTCGGGGCTGCTCACAGTCCTCCTGTCGTTACAGGCGTCGATCGGCGAACCGGTCCTCGTTCGCGCGCTGACGCTCGTCGGCTCGCCGTATCGATTTGGCGGAATCACGGAACGCGGTTTCGATTGCGCGGGCTTCACGCGCTATTCCTACGAGGCCGCCGGCATCCACCTCCCACGCACCTCGGAATCGCAATTCACCTCCGGTTTCGCCGTCGATCGTGAGGACATGCGTCCCGGCGATCTCGTGTTCTTCCGCAACACGTACCGCCGCGGCATCTCGCACGTCGGCCTGTACATCGGCGACGGCCAGTTCGTGCACGCCGCCTCGACGCGACGCGAAGTGACAGTGGATCGTCTCGATCAGCCGTACTTCGCGGTGCGCTTTGCAGGCGCTCGGCGAATCCTTCCGTAAACGCTCGCGTCATTTCGGGCGTCTACAATCGCAGCGTTTGTGCGCCGCGTAATCGTCTTCATCCTCCTCATCGTTGCAACGCTGCGCGTTGATGCGCTGTCGTTTCGTCGACTGCTGATCCCCGAGGACATCCCGGCGGATATGTGCACGGCGCTGGTGCAGGATCGCGATGGCTTCATCTGGATGGGCACGCAGTCGGGACTCGTGCGATTCGATGGACAACACTTCCGCCGATATCCGCCTGCGCCGGGCGCGAGTTACGTGCGCGTGTTGCTCGCCGGTCGTGACGGGCGCGTGTGGGCCGGCACGTTCGCCGGCGGCGTGATCGAGTACGACCCACGCACCGAGCGCTTCAGGCAATACAGGAACGGTCTCGCGCACACGCGCGTCGAAGGACTCGCCGAGGATCGCGACGGCAACATCTGGATCGCGACGCAGGAAGGCCTCGATCGTCTCGATCCGCGCACGCATCGGGTGACGCACTTTCGCCACGATCCGAACACTCCGCGCAGTCTCGCCGACGATCGTGCGCGCGGGCTGCTCGTCGATTCGCGCGGACAACTCTGGGCCGGCACGCGCGCGGGATTGCAGCGCTTTCGCGATGGCGGCTTCGATCCGGTCGTGCCATCGCTCGCGGGCCAGTTCGTCGGGCGCATGATCGAAGACGATCGTGGACGCATCTGGATCGGCACGACGGAAACCGGCGCGTGGGTCTTCGATCCGCGAACGAACCTCGCGCAGCGCATCGAAGGACTCAGTCACTTCTGGTCGTACGCGCTCGCGCAGGCGAACGCGCGTGAGATCTGGATCGCGACGTTCGGCGCCGGCATCGACGTCGTCGATCCAGCGACGCTGCGGGTCACGAATCACTTTGCGTCCGACGCAACACTCACGAACACGATTCCGGGCGATCGCATCGGCTCGATGCTGAGAGATCGCTCCGGTGTGATGTGGGTCGGCACGTGGGGACAGGGCATCGCGCGACACGATCCATCGACGCGAGCGTTTCATTCGATTCGCTACAGCCCGACGAACCCGCGCGGACTCAGTCATCCCGCACCCGTGCGCGCGATGCAGATGCGCGATGGCACGATCTGGGTTGGCACGAACGGCAACGGCGTCGATGTGCTCGACGCGAATGAACAACGCACGCGCACGCTGCTGCCCGGCACCGCGATCACGTGTCTCGCCGAAAGTGCCGATGGTGCGCGCTACGTCGCGGCGTTGAATGGCGATCTGCATCGCTTCGTCGGTGATGAGCATCGCGTCTTCACGAAGAACGACGGACTCGCCGGCGGCGCAATTCGCGCGTTGACGTTCGGACCGCGCGGTGAGTTGTGGGCTGCTGCGGCAGAAGGATTGACGCGCATCGATGCGAACGGCATCAAGACCTATCGTCACGTTCGCGAAGATCCGCACACGCTCTCCGGTCACGCGGTCGAATCGATCGCGTTCGATCACAGCGGACGCATGTGGGTCGGCACGGACGCGGGATTGAATGTGTTCGATGCGGAGCGCGGCATCGCCACGCGTATCACCGAAGGATTGCCGAATCAGTGGGTGCCGGATCTGCTCGTCGATTCGCGCGGGCGACTGTGGATCGGCACGAATGGCGGCGCATGTCTGCTCGAGTCGTGGGATGGCCGGTCCGCGAAATTCATTCGCGTTGCCGATCGCATCCATCGTCCGCCCACGCCTGCCGAGTCGCTCATCGAAGATGATCAGGGCTTCATCTGGATCGGGCCGCGCTTGCGCATCGATCCGAACACGTGGGCCGCGCGCGAGCTCGGCTCCGGCGATGGCGTCGAGTTCCGCACGTATTTCATCTCCAGCCGCTCGAAGTTGCGCGACGGGTCGCTCCTGTTTGGCGCGCCCGAAGGGTTGCTGGTCGTGCAACCGCGCGCGCTGATGAAGTGGGCGTACGAGCCGTCAATCGTGTCGACATCCTTTCGCGTCGATGGCCGCGAGCGCGCGTTGCCGCAATCGCTCGAGTTGCAATCGTCGGAACGCGGATTTCGTCTCGACTTCGCATCGCTCGACCTCACCTCACCGGAGCGCAATCTCTATCGATACAAACTCGATGGCTACGATCGCGGCTGGATCTCCGCGGATGCGACGCGACGCTCGCTCACGTACACGAACCTGCGTCCCGGCGCGTACACGCTGCATGTACAGGGCACGAATCGCGAAGGCGCGTGGAGCCGCCGCGAATTGCGCGTTGCCATTCGCGTGCTGCCGGCCTTTTACGAGACATGGTGGTTCCGCTTGCTCCTCGTCGCCATCGTGTTCGCAGTTGGATATGCAACCTATCGGTTGCGCGTGCGCGCGCTCGAAATGCGCGGCCGCGAGCTCGAGCGCCTCGTGCGCGAGCGCACGAACGAGTTGCAGGACGCGTATGCGCGGATCGAGGAGGCGAGTCTCACCGATCCGCTGACCGGTCTTCGCAATCGACGCTTCCTCGAGCAGGCCATCCGTCCTGACGTCGAGCTGGCGATGAGGAAGGGCGAAGATCTGGTGTTCCTGCTCGTCGATCTCGATCACTTCAAGAGCGTGAACGACACGTACGGTCACGCCGCGGGCGATGCGGTGCTCGTGCAGACCGCGCAGGTGCTGCGCGACGCGTTTCGCGCATCCGACTACATCGTGCGCTGGGGCGGCGAGGAGTTCCTCGTCGTGGCGCGTTTCGTCGATCGATCGACCGCGCCGGAGCTCGCGGAGAAATTGCGCGCGTCGATCGAGGCACATGCGTTTGTGCTGCCGGATGGTGTTGTGTTGCGGCGCACGTGCTCGATCGGCGTGTCGGCATTTCCGGGTCACGCGACGTGGGAGCAGACCGTCGGTCACGCGGACGCGGCGTTGTACGACGCGAAACGCGCGGGTCGCAATCGCTACGTCGCGGCCTGATACGCGTACTCGCCGGCGACGTAGATCGTCCCGCCGTCAACCGGCACGGCCCACACGAGGCGTGTGACATTCGCGTCGTACGTGAGAAATGGATCGCCGTTTGGTTGCGCACCACGAAACGTTTGCAGTGCGCGATCGACGATCGTTTTCACGTCGAGCCATGTTCGTGCATCGACCGGTTTCGAAAATTTGCTTTCGCGCAGGAAGGTGAGATCGCGATCGAATTGCATGAACCCGTGGAGCGTGTCGTCGTCGAGCAACGGCACGAACCAGCCGGCGGGCTCGCGGTGCGGACTCAGAATCGGCAGCGGATCGCCGATCGTTCCTGAAGGAACGAGGCGACCCGCTGCGCGCTTTGCATCTGTCGCGGAGAACGGCATCGATGCGATTATGGGACGATCGTGACGTGGGCGCTGAAGGTGCGGCGATACGTCGTGGCGTCGAAGTTTTCCCACTGCGTGATCACGCCGCCGGTGGGCGGCCACGGGTCATAGACGAGCAATCCACGGAACGTGTTCCACAGCAACGTGCGCGTGGCGGTGTAGCCGGCGACAGCGCGCGAGTGGCCGGGGATGAAGCTGATGAGCGGACGATTGGCGCGAATCTCATCGCGGAACTGATTCCAGTTTGGCGAGGTGTTCATCGCGGCGTCGAGCGCGTTGCTGGTCAACGCTTCGAGCGTCGTCACGACATCGTTGTCGCGCGTGTACGGCAGACCGTTCGGACTCGAGATCGTTCCCAGTCCCAGTGACGTTGCGATGCGCGTCTGTTCGTAGTTGTAGCGATAGAAGTCGAGGATCATCTGCACGCTCGCGGCGACGCACCAGACGTTCGTGAGCTGGCCGCGTAATTCGAAGCAAGGAACGTGATCGCCGGTCGTGGGGCTGTAGGCGACGGTGCGTGTTTCGGTGCGCGGAGCGAGGACCGCGCCGATCGCTCTGTTGTAAATCGTTGCGTCGATGATGCGCGCGTCGGCGATCTCGATCGTTTCCCACTGACGCAGACGCTCGGTCAATACTTTCGTGCTTTCGCGCTCGCGCATCGGCGGAAATTCTTCAATGACTGACCAGCGATCAAAGTTCGATGGCGGCTCGTCATCTTTGCGCTGGCGGCGCGGCGGCACCGGCGTCCAGCTTCCGAGCTCCAGCATCGCCACTTCTTCCTCGCCCACGAGGAATTGCACGGCGACTTTGGGGTAGCTGTAGGCGACGAATCGCGCGCTCTCGAATTTCGCATTGCGCTTCTGTTTGCGTAATGCGGTCTCCGCGGATTTGAGCAACGCTTTTTCGTCCCACGCAAGACCGCTGGCGACGCGTAAGAGCAATCCGCCGAATACGGGATAAGCGGCGATGTCTGCATAAGAGTCGCTGACGCGTCCACGCAGAATCGCGACGCGATGGAAAAGTATCTCGCCGTTGATGTCGTAAATCGGCGTCGGCGAGGCGGCGACGCGGGTTTCCTGGAATCGGGAAGGCGGCAGTACTCCGGCGGCGAGCAGGGAATTGACTTCCAGTCCCGCGATGCGAGCGGCGGTCTGCTTGTTGATGAGAGCCATGCGAATTTCTCCTTCACCGCAGTAGTGACGGGAAATCGCAAAACGTTACAAACGGAAACGAGCGGCATTGCTGCCGCTCGTTTCGTGGCCCGATTGAGTTTCGTTATGCGAGGAACAGTTCTTTGGTGAGTTTGTCCCAATCGGCATCGGGGAGTTGGTCGATGACGTTCGGGACCGCGACACCGCCGTCCTGGGCCATGGCCGGCGCGGGCATCGCGAAGGAGCGGAGGCGAGCGGCGGCGTCTTCCATCCCGCGGCGGGCGAGTGTGCCGCCGAGGAGATTGCGGAAGGGGGGTTGGGAATCGGGTGAGTTCACGACGAGTAACCAGCCGTCGCCGTAAGGATCCTTCTGTGCGAGTTTCGGATCGTCGAGCGCTTTCATGTTGAAGTCGACGACTTCGCCTTCCACCGGCGACACGAGATCGAGTTCGCGATCGCCGTGATGCATGGCGATGATGCGCTGTCCCTGGCGAATCCATTGCCCGCGTTCCGGGATGTCGATGCGCGTGACGTCGCCGCCGATCTTCGCGGCGAAATCGTCGATGCCGACGCGTACGCGTTCCGGAGTTTCACTGACGGCCCAGGTGTGTCCCGGGTGATAGCGAAGGTTGTCAGGTACGGCGAATCCGGCAACGATCGACGGAATCAAACGCGGACGAGGCGCCTCTTTGGGCGCCTCGGCGGTCACTGGAATCGGTTGACGATTGAGCAGATGGTCAATGATGACGGCGGCGAAGAATGTGACGACGACGAGCAGGGCGATCATGGCAGCCTCCTTACGCGTTCCGAAGAGTCAGGTGGTCGAGAGCAAGGGCGGTGAAGAAGGTGGCGACAACAAACAATGCGATCACGGTGGCCTCCTTACGCTTCACGAACTGTCCGGTGGTCCATCATCACGGCGGCGAGAAAGGTGAGCACGACGAGCAGCGCGATCATTTTCGTTTCTCCTTTTTCTTTTCTCTTACGTCCTTCTGCTCCTCTCTAAGCGCAAGGCCTCTGCCACAATGAAATTGCGCTAAATGATTGAATTGATTGAGGGAGTATTTATGACTCGGTGAGGGTGTGATGAGATTCACTACAGTGGGGTGTAATGAATTTCAGCAATGGAGGATCGATGTGTGGCGTTTTGAGGCCGCGCATCACACCGTGGTAAGGGAGCTCGCGAAATGGCGCGGATCATCGACAAACGGCGGGAAC
>JBQCJC010000576.1:0-8947 GCA_051953135.1 Thermoanaerobaculia bacterium
CATGACCAGTGCGAAGAAGCGGTAAATTCCTTTGACCGCATCGCTTGCTGCTTCCTGGCCCGCGCGACGCGCAAAGGCGTCAATGGCTTCGCCTTTCGCATTGGCCGCCTCTTCCGTGAAGCGATTGAGCATATGTACAGGAACGGTTTCGGTAGCGAGAATCGGCGATCGAAATCGCGTGCCGTATTCGACCGGTAATGCGCGAAACATCGCCTCGCGTTGCTCGATGGTGAGCTCGCTATCGACGAATTTCTGCAAACTGCGAACGGGCGAACCCTTGACCGTGACGCTCTCGTCCATCATCAGTCACCTCTCTCGATTTCGCTGTCGCTGTGACCCGAGGTTGCAGGCTGGCGCCGAGTATAATCCGCTTTCTTTTCGACGAGCGGCGCCCGCCGCTCATGATCTCGCAGGAGGTTTCGATGCAGGACCCGACACCCGGCAGCACGGCAGCCGAAGGTGCCGCGGCGATTTCCGTCGCTGAAGAGAGCAATCAGCCCGCGCTTGGACGCAAGGACAAGCTCGAAGAGCAGTGCGTCAATACGATCCGCTTCTTAGCGGTCGATGCCGTGGAAAAGGCCCGTTCCGGCCATCCCGGCACGCCGATGGGCATGGCGGACATGGCGTTCGTGCTCTGGACGGAGTTTCTCCGCCACGATCCCCTCGAGCCGCACTGGCAGAATCGCGATCGTTTCGTTCTGAGCGCCGGCCACGCGTCGATGCTCCTTTATTCACTTCTCCATCTCACCGGATATCCGGACATGACGATGGACGAATTGAAGAATTTCCGTCAGTGGGGATCGAAGACCGCGGGCCATCCCGAATACGGTCATGCGACCGGCATTGAAGTCACGACCGGTCCTCTCGGACAAGGCTTTGCGCACGGCGTCGGAATGGGACTCGCGGCGAAGATGCTCGCGGCGCGCTTCAATAGTGAAGATCCGTTCAAGCCGGTCGAGCATTTCGTTTATTCGATCTGCTCCGACGGCGATCTGATGGAAGGCATCAGCTCCGAAGCGGCCTCGATCGCCGGTCACCTCGGCCTCGGCAATCTCATTTACTTCTACGACGACAACAACATCTCGATCGAAGGCGAGACGCGCCTCGCATTCTCCGAAGACGTGAAGAAGCGCTTCGAAGGATTCGGCTGGCAGGTCATGACGATCGACGGCCACGATCGGGCCGCGATTCGCAAAGCGATCAAGCGCGCGCAGAAAGACACGAAACGCCCGACGCTCATCTGCGCGAAAACGATCATCGGCTGGGGCAGTCCGAAGTATCACGGCACCGCACGCGCGCACGGCGAGCCCCTCGGTGCCGATGAAGTGAAAGCAACGAAGGCCGCACTCGGCTGGCCGGAAGAGCCGACGTTCTACGTCGCCGACGATGTGCGCGAAGAGTTCACGCGTCGCACGAAGCGACTGGCGCGCGAGCGCAAGCGTTGGGAAAAAGAAATGTCCGCGTGGCGCGCGCGTCATCCGCAGCTCGCCGAGGATTGGGATCGTTACTGGTCGAAGTCGCTGCCGGATGGGTATGAATCCGTGCTGCTCGAAGGCGCGAAGACGGAGAAGCCTGTTGCCACGCGCGCACTGTCGGGACAGGTCATTCAGAAGATGGCGGCGATCGCGCCGTACGTCGTCGGCGGCTCCGCGGATCTCGCGCCGTCGACGAACACGTTGATCAAAGACGCGACGAGCGTCGAGCGTCCGAAAGGCAGCGAGAAGTCACTGCCGGCGCTCGACATTTTCAAAGGCCGCAATCTGCACTTCGGTATTCGCGAGCACGCGATGGGCGCGGTGGTGAACGGCATGACGTTGTACGGCGCGTTCCGCTCGTACGGCGCGACGTTCATGATCTTCTCGGATTACATGCGTCCGTCGGTGCGTCTCGCGGCGCTGATGGGCGTGCCGTCGATCTTTGTCTACACGCACGATTCCGTCTTCCTCGGCGAAGACGGTCCGACGCATCAACCGATCGAGCAACTCTGGTCGCTGCGTCTGATTCCGAACCTCACGCTCTTCCGCCCCGCGGATGGTGCCGAGGTCGCGATGGCGTGGGCGTATGCACTCAAGCATCACGGCGGCCCGACGCTGCTCGTGCTCACGCGACAGAAGGTCGACATCATCGAACGTCCGAGCGATTTCGATGCGCATCGAATTTACAAAGGTGCGTACGTGCTCGATGGATTCGAGAACGGCGACGTCACGATCATCGCGACGGGATCCGAAGTCTCGCTCGCGGTGAATGCGGCGAAACTGCGCGGCAACACGCGCGTCGTTTCTGCCCCGTGCCTCGAGCTCTTCGATCAACAACCGCAGTCGTACCAGGACGAAGTCCTCGGCGATCGCAGCAAAGTCGTGTGCATCGAAGCGGGACGCAGCGATGGCTGGTACAAGTACGTCAATCGCGATGCGCTGGTGATCGGCATCGATCACTTCGGTGCGAGCGCGCCGTACGAACGCATTGCCGAAGAGTTCGGATTCACGCCGGAGAAAGTCGTTTCGAAGATCGGCGAGTGGCTGAAATGATGCGCCGCGCTTTCGCGATGTGCGCGCTCGTTTTCGTTGCATCGGTGATGCGAGCAGACGACGTCGACATCGCGAAAGCGCTTCGCTCGCTCGCGCTCGTGCAGCGCATTGCGAGCTCGAATCAGGCTTCGTCTGAAGCCGTGCTCGATGGATGGGGCAACGCCATTCGCATCGAGCATACGAACGGCAACGATCGCATCGTTGCGCCGGGTGCGGATGGCGTGTTCGAAGAGAATCCGGCCGCTGGTCAGTTTCGCGACGTGAATGGCGACATCGTGTTTGCGAACGGCCGCTTCGTGCGATCGAATCGCGTGTGGCTCGCATCGCAGGTGAAGTCGGCGGACGAACGTGCAGCGCTCGAGGAATTGCAGCGCGCCGAGATGGAACTGATGACGCGCAGAGGCGTGGTCATCGCGCAGCCGGTCGATGCCGCGATCGACGATGCGCGCTACGTCGCACTCAATGCCGCGACCGAGTCGCCGAAGACCACGAAGCGCATCGAGCCGCCGTTTCCGCCGAGTTATCGTCGCGCGAAGATTGGCGGTGCCGTGATCGTCGAGATCGCGATCGATGAACGCGGCGTCGTCGAAGACGTGCGTCTGCTCAAGAGCATCGCGCCGGAGCTCGATCAATCCGCGGTCGACACGGTGCGGCAGTGGACGTTCGCGCCGACGGTGCGCGATGGAAAGCCCGTCGCCGTTACGTATCGAATGCCGGTCTGGTATGGCGTAAAGTGACGCGCATGCGTCGTCTCGTTGCGGTTCTTGCGTTCCTTTCGATGACCGTCGCGATGCGCGCCGACGATGCCGACATCGCGAAAGCGCTTCGCTCGCTCGCGCTCGTGCACAAGATGGCCAATGCCGTCGAAGTGCGGCACGACGTGTACTTCACCGCGCCGATGCAGCCGGTGCTCGATCCGTGGGGCCACAGTCTTCGCGGCGAAGCATTGACTGGCGGATATCGCATCGTCGCCGCGGGAGCGGACGGCGCGTTCGACCAGACCACGTGGGCTGCGGCCGGACAATTTGAAGGATTCGATGGCGATGTCGTGTTCGAGAGCGGAAAGCTTCTGCGCTCGAATCGCAACTGGCTCGTGCGACAGGTGAATCGCTCCGGCGAATCCGGCGCCGCGCTCGAAGAGTTACGCATCGCGGAGCTCGAGTACATGACCGCGCGCTCGCCGATCGTCACGGACATCATGGCCAGCAAGATGACGGAGGTCGCGCTCGCGGAGATTGGCGCGCAGGTCGAAGCGCATGCGAAGGCGAATGGCGGCTCGGCGGCGACGTTCGCGTTTCCGGCGGTGCATGACGGATGGGCGACGGATTTGCGATGGGTCGTCGATGCGAATTCGTATCGCATCGTCAGCGCGGGCTCGGACAAGAAATTCGATCCGACGAGTTGGGGTCGTCCAATCGCCGCGGCGTCGACCGATGAAGACCTCGTGTTCGCGAACGGTCAGCTCGTGCGTTCGCACGACGAGCGCGCGATCCTGAAAGCAGCGAGCAACACGCTCGCGGCGGTACCGTCGCCGCAGCCGGTCGACACCGCGCCGCACGATCCGCGTTTCGCGCGCATCGACAAAACCATCACGCCGCCGAAAGTGCTGAAGCGCGTCGAGCCGGCCTATTCCGAAAAATATCGCGCCGTGAAGATCAGCGGCCTCGTAATCGTCGAAGCGGAGTTGTCGGAAACTGGCGCGGTCGGCGACGTGCGACTGCTCAAGAGCGTCGCACCCGATCTCGATCAGAGCGCGATGGATGCGGTGCGACAGTGGACGTTCGCGCCGGCGATGCGCGACGGAAAGCCGATCGCGGTGCTGTTCAATCTGACGATCAATTTCGCGTTGAACTAAGGCAGCGTGACCGGCTCGCCCGGCACGACGAATCGCAAAGTCTTGCCTGCAACCGTCAATGTGTACGCACCGGCATTCAACTCACGAATGACGACCCCATCGTCCGTGCGCTGCCAGGTCAGATCCGCCAACTGAAGTGTGCACGGCGCACCGTCGCGTGTCAGTGCGCCGACAAACATTCCGTCGCTCGCGAGCACTTTGGCCTCGAATGCACCGCGCGTGCGTAGCGTGACGACCGTCGATGGTCGCTGCACCAGCGCGCAGGTGGGTTCATATCCAGCTGCGACTACGCGCAGACTTGTCCCGTCGGGCAGATCGGTTGCGCTTACCGTTCCGTCGTGACTCGACTGCATCGTGCGGCCCTGAGCAGTTACGCGCGCGCCGAAGATCGGAGCGCCGCTGAACGAGCGAATGACGATCGAGAGCGGATCGACGCGAAGCGTCAACGTGACGTCCTGCGCTGGATTGTCTTCCGTGAGTGTGACACTCGCCTGCGCGCTGCCTTTCCCCGGCACATTCGCATCGAGTGCGTACGTTCCGATCGGCAGTCCGCGGAGAACGAGCGGTTCACTCACGCTGGTGAATGACGAAAGAATCGTGGGACCTTTCACCAACAACTGTGCATGCGAGATTGCTTTGTCCTCTGCCTCCACCGTGATGCGAAGGACGCCCGCGGCGAGATCGATATCGAACTCCTGCTCTCCCGCGTGAAAGTCAGCGGTGAGAGCGCTACGCATCGAAATTTGTGGCGCGACGTAGCTTTGGATCGACCACTTGCCCGGATGGGGAAGCCGCACGGAGTACGCGCCGTCATCTTCAGCGGCGACATCGATGCCCGCACCGTTCTCGCTTGTGAATCGAATTCGCTCGCGTGGCGCGGGCTCGCCGCCGATCGAAATGAAACCGTGCACGATCGGGATGTTCGCGCCGAGGAGGAGGGAAGCGATTTCGTCGGGTGCGATGGTCGTGTTCGCGGTTCCGAGCAACCGCGAGTCTTCGTCGAGAAGTTGTGCCGTGATGCTCACCGGCGGCACGCCTTCGATCTCCGCTCGACACGACTTCGCATCGACGGCACGCGAGAGCACGCGTCTGCCGTGGATGAGCAGCGTGATGGATGATTTCTCGATGCACACCGACGGCTCGATCGAGATCGCCAGCGCTCCGGCTCGCGGCAGATCCGGAAGTGGGACCCAGGTGCTTTCTTCATTCGTCACGCGAACGGTGCGCGACGACGATTGTTCGAATCCGCCCGCGTATCGTGCGCGCAGCAGAGTCGATCCGGATGGAACGCCCCGGATGGTGAAAAATCCATCGCCGACGGTTCCCTCGTTTCCTTCGCGCGTGACGATGGCGATCGGTTGAATGCGTCGTGGAGAAAGCCTGCCGAATAGTTCTCCGCCGCGCACCGGAGCGGGAACGTCAAGGATTGCATCGGCGTCATCGGGAACGCGCATGGTCACGGGCGATGCGCCTTTCCGGCTGATGCGCAACCATCGTCCGCGTTTGCGCGCCACCGGAATGCTGAGCGAGGTGGCCTTCGGCCATTGCCGCACGGCGAGGACTCGCGGCGTGTCCGTCACATCGAGCCACGTGATGGTGATGTCGCTCGTCACGCCGATGAGCGTGATCGGGATCGCCGGGAAAAAGTCGGCCCGCGTATCGGTCGCGATGAGATCTCGTGGTTCGAGGTTTTCACCAGTGCATTGAAGTTGTGGATGAACGCGTTCGTCCCATGTGATGCGACCCGCATTCGCGCGGAACGTCTCGCCGGTCGCAGGAGCGACACACGTGACTGCACTCGGCGATCGGACCTCGACCGTTGCCGCGGCCATCGGCGACGCGGTGATGAGCAGCAACGCGACGAGGAGCAGCGCATGTCTCATTCGGAGAGATCGTAGTCCTGAATTTTGCAGGGCATAAACTTTCCCCCGGATGCCGTGGTCTGTTTATCTCGTCACGTTTCTATTTCTCTGGACGTCCGGAGCGATCGTCGCGTCCGCGTTGCGACTGCGCGTGAGCGATCCTCTCGTCACGCTTGCGATGCAGTTCGCCCTCGGTCTTTCGATCTGGCCATTGTTGTTTTTGCTCACGACGAAACTCGGCATCGCGATGCCGCCGAAGGCGATGCGCGTGATCGTTTACGCGACGATCGTGTGCGGCGCGCTCATGTTCTTCGTTCGTGCGCGGCGCGTGCGCTGGTCGCGAGTACGCGTGGCGATTCCGTTCTTCCTCACGTTCGCGATTCTTGCCGTGATCGCGATCGTCACGCGCGTGCTGCACATTCGCGGGCTCGCGTTTCCGCCGTGGGTCGATGGCGTGCATCACGCGATGATCGTGCGGCTGCTGCTCGAGCAGGGAGCCGTGCCGGCGACGATGGATCCGTACATTCCAGGTGCGGGGTTCTTCTACCACTGGGGGTTTCACGTACCTGCTACGTTCGTAGCAGCAGCGACGAACGCGAGCGAGATGCCGACGTTTCTGCTCAGCTACGGCCAGGCGTTGAACGCGCTTTCGCTGCTGATGGTGTACGCCGCGGGACGCGTGCTCCTGCGCTCGCGCGAAGCGGGATTAATTGCCGCGTCGCTGGCGATGTTCGTCTCGTACTACCCCGGCTTTTATCTTTCGTGGGGACGCTACACGCATCTCGCCGGCACGCTGGTGTTGCCGCCATTGCTGATCGCGTTGTGGCAACTCGCGCGCACATCGCGGCCGATACGATGGATCTTCGCGTCGGCGATTCTCGCGAGCGGCGTGTTGTTGATTCACGTTCGCGTCGCGCTGTTCGCGCTCGTCTTCGCGCTCGTGATGTTGATCGCAACGCGGCCGCACATCGTGCGTGCGCTTGCGCGATGGTCGATCGCGGCGACGATCGCTGCGCTGCTCGTGTCGCCGTGGCTCCTCGTGCTCGCGCGCAATCCGCATGTCGCTGACGTCATCGCACCGGCGACGACGCAGGGTCTGCCGATGCATCTCCTCGCGTCGACACACAATCGCGAACTGCTTGCGATCGCGACCGCGGGCATCAGCGGCATCGCCGGATGGATGGCGATGCCGATCGCCGGACGTGCGTTGTCGGCCGCGTGGTGGATCGTGATCGTGCTCGTCTCGCGACGCAAAGTTCGCGTGCATCGCAAGCCCTGGCCTGCACTGCAACTCATCGGCGCGTTCGTGTTGATCCTCGCGATCGCGTTGTACTGGAAGCCCATTGGCATCGATCTCACCGGCTTCGCGACACTCGACTCCGCAATCATCACGATGTTTCTGCCGCTTTCGCTCGCAAGCGCGGCGCTGATCACGTGGGTGCTGCGCATGCGCGGCCTCGACATGTTCGCGCTGATCATCGCGATGGCGATCGCGGGCGCGATGACCACGACGAGCATCGTCAATCCGCAAACCGTCTTCACCGACGAATCCGATCTGCGCGCGATGCGCTGGATCGAGCAGAACGTTCCGCGCGATGCCGTTTTTGCGGTCGAAGCGCGGCCGTGGATTCCTCCCGCGTACGTCGGCGTCGATGGCGGCTACTGGCTCGAAGTCACGACGGGACGCCGCTCGACCTTGCCGCCGCTGCTGTACGCGTGGTCGCTGCCGCGAGCGCGGGTCGACGCGATCAACGCGCGCCTTCGTGAGTTGCGGCCGAAAGGCGCGACGCACATCTACGTCGGCGCGCGCGGCAGCGAAGCACGCCGCCGCGCGCTGCTCGCGACGAATGCAGTGCGATTGATTTATCGCGATGGAGCCGTGCTGATTTTCGAGGTGCGTTAAAGTCTCCGTCCTCATGCCCTCCGCCACCGATCGCCGACGGGCCGAGCGTTTGATGCTGCGGCCTCCACTGCCCGCGTTCTTCGGCGCGCACGAAGTCGAGGTCCACGAGCTCGGTCCTCTTGGCGCGCGCATCGAACATGACGGCGCGCTCACCGACGGCATGAGCGCGAAGTTGTGGTTCGCGTTCGATGGGGATGAGCTCACGCTTGATGCCACGATCGTCCGCACGGGCCGTGCACTTTCCTCGCGCTCGTATGCGGGGATCAGCTTCACGCTCACGCCGGCGGTGGCGTTGCGACTCGCGCGCGTCGTGCAGGTCGTCGAAAGCAAACAGCAACTCGAACGACTGCGCACGATCGTCGAAGCGTCGAAGCTGATCAACTCCTCGATCGAAGCGGACTCGCTCTTCAACTCCATCCTCTCCGTTGCGCGCGCGGAGCTCGGCGTCGAGCGCGGCACGTTGTACTTCGTCGACGACGCGACGAAAGAGATCTGGTCGAAAGTCGCGGAAGGGCTCGAAGTGCGCGAGATTCGATTGCCGATCGGACGCGGACTCGCGGGCATCGTTGCCGCGACCGGCGAGCCGGTGATTCTTCACGACGCGTATGCCGATCCGCGCTTCGATCGTTCGTACGATCAGCGCAGCGGCTTTCGCACGCAGTCGATGTTGTGCGTGCCGATTCGCAATCGCGAGCGCCGCGTCGTCGGCGTGCTGCAATTGCTCAACAAACAAAACGGGTCATTCGGCGAGCGCGATCTCGAGTTTCTCGATGCGATGTCCGATCACATGGCCATCGCG